>PMOH01000338.1 GCA_003161515.1 Deltaproteobacteria bacterium | reverse complement strand
CCCTTCTGGAGAGGGGAACAGGAAAAGCTGGTGCGAGAGAGGGGACTTGAACCCCTACGAGCTTGCGCTCACAAGGTCCTGAGCCTTGCGCGTCTGCCATTCCGCCACTCTCGCGATCACGGCAAGAGTATAGGGTTTAACCGGCTGATGATTCCAATTCAAGACGGGGTTCGAATTGTCGCGCGATACCGGCGTTTCGAACCCGCCAATCAGAGTTGGGCTAGTTGGGAAGTTGGAATAAATCTGAGGCTTGGTTCTCTTGAACCACCACGCACACAATTTCGACTGAAGGCGTGAGGTTTGGCGGGATGTAATTTAGGATTCTGAGCCCGGTTGCGCGACCAATGAATTGTCCACCTACGCCCATGAGAACCAGGGCCAGCACCGGCACCGCCGCGGCTCTTAGTATCAGCTTTGCCAGTTTTTTCATTCCTAACCAATATCGCAACAGGAAAAGCTTAGTGCAACGCAGGCGAGCGCGGCTCGCGCCGACGTCTTGAGCATGCAGCGCCAGTGACACACAATCTTCGGTTACGATGAGTGAACGGGTTCGCGGCGCTGTAGCGCTGGCGCCGGCGCCGGAGGTGTCGGCGCTCGCGCTGGACTTGAGTGCGGGCGACGGTCTTTCGAGCCGGATGCTGGCGGAGCGCGGATGGCGCGTCGTTTCGACCGAGTATCGCACGCGCAAGCCCGGCTGGATTGCGGTCAACCTCGACAACGATCTCCCGTTCAGCAGCGCGAGCTTCGACCTGGTGATGATGCTTGAAGTGATCGAGCATCTCGCGGACATCCCGCACATGCTCGGCGAAATCTCGCGAGTGATGCGTCCCGGCGCGGTCGCGATCGTCACGACGCCGAATCGCCTGAACGTCAGCTCGCGGATACATTACCTGCTGAGCGGCTACTACAAGGGACGGCGCGCGCCGCTGGCGTACAAATATCGCGTCGCGGACGGGCGCAACTGGCACGTGATGGGTCTCAACGACCTGCACTGGATTGCGTGGGGCGCTGGACTGCGGATGGACGCAATCGGGCGCAGCCGGCGCAAGATGAGATCGCGAATCCTCGCGCCAATTCTGTGGCCGTTCATCGCGGGATTCTCGTGGATGCTTTATGGGCGCGTGAAGCAGCCAGAGCAGCGCAAAATCAATCGCGAGCTGTTCGGCTTCATGACCAGTGCGAGCCTGCTGATGGACGAAAATATCATCATGCGATTTCGCAAAGTCGAAGGGCGTTGAAAACGTCGGTCATTATCGCGACGCATAATCGTCCCGACTCGCTGCCGCGACTGGTGGCGAGCCTCGCGCCTGAACTCGCGACCGGCACGCGCGAGATAATCATCGCGGAGAATGGTACGCCTGCGCCGATACAGTTGTCGCTCGAAGGCGCACCGCTCACGCATCTGCACGAACCGCGCGCCGGGAAGTGCAGGATTCAGAATCGCGCGATTCAACAGGCGGGCGGAGAAATCCTGGTTTTCCTCGACGACGATCTCGTCGTCGCGCCGGGTTATCTCGCAGCAGTCGAGAATTTCTTCGACACGCATCGCGAGTTTGCTGCGATGAAAGGGAAAATCCTTGCTGCCGAAGATCCCGAAAAGAAAGTCGGGCCGATGGCACCGTACCTTGACCTGCCGATCGTCGATCAGGGCGAGGAAGTGATCGAGGTCCGCGGAGTGCTCGGCGCGAACATGGCGTTTCGCGCGGAGGTGCTCAAGCAAGTTGGACCGTTCGACGAGCGGCTTGGTCCCGGCGCGGGCGGGCATGAGGAAGAAACCGAGATGTCGCAACGCCTGCGAGGCGCGGGCTTTCGGATCGGGTACGCGCCGAAGGCGCTGGTCTATCATGAAGTGGATCCGTCGCGCGCGAATCGCGAACGGTTTATCAGGATTGCGCGCGAGCGTGGGCGATGCCGGATGCTGCATGAGAAGCATTCCGCGGCGGATGTGATTTTGAAGAACGCGATCGCGATGGCGCGGCTGCGGATTGCGAAATTGACGCGCGCCGGCATCGCGCGAATCGCGCGCGAAGAACGGAGGCTCGCGATCGCGCGCGGAATGTTCGACGGTTTGGGTGGCTAGCGCTCAGCGGCATCAACTTTAGCGATGTAGGAAGGAACCGGGATTCTTCGCTTCGCTCTGAATGACACAAAGACCGGAATGAAGATCGAGTCTCACACAAAGTGTTTGATCCGTGATTGGGGGTGCGTCGGCTGGCGTCGAGAAAGATCCGGGGTCCCTCGGCTTCGCTCGGGATGACACAAGACGCAGGCGACAGAAAAAGAATCTGAGAGCGAAAGATCGTCCTCGACATTTCGCGATTTCACTGGGTGCAGGGGTCACCCCTGCCGAGGGAAGTGTGAAACCCACCGCGGGGTTCACATTTAATTTAGTGATTTACGGTTTCACTACCCTATCGATTCGAGCAGCGCGTTCAGTTCCTTGGCATAGCGCGCCCAGGTGAATTTTTCGGCGGTCGCGCGCGCTTCATTGGCGAGGCTTTTGGGGGCGTCGAACAGGGCGCCGAGGCGGAGTGCGACTTCGCCGACGTCGTCGGGATTATCGACGCGGAAGCCGCGCATCGACGGTGGGATGACTTCGGCGACGCCTGAGAACGCGCTCGTGAGTGCGGGCAATCCGCTAGCCATCGCTTCCATCACGACGTTGCCGAAGGGTTCGAACAGCGACGGCATCGCGAACGCGTCGGACGCGTGGAAAATTTCCTCGACCTTGGGCTGTGGACCAGTGAAGACCACTCGCCCGCCGACGTTGAGCGCGTGGGCGCGGCGCGCGAATTTTTCGGTCTGTCGATCGCTGCCGACTACCAGCAGGAATGCGCCACCGGCGACCAGCGGCCATGCTTCGATGAGGAATCCCAGTCCCTTGCGCGCGAAGCCGTTGCCGACGAACGCGACCACCCGCGCACTGGCAGGAACCACAAATTTCTGGCGCACCACCTCGCGCTGCGACGAATCGGTGGCCGGCTGGAAGCGGTCGAGATCGACGCCGTTGTAAATCGTCATCGTTTTTTCGGGAGCGAGGTTGAATTCGCGAATCAGATCGTCGCGAACGAAGTTAGACACTGCGATAACGCGCTTGAGGGCGGGATTTCGGAACGCCTGGCGCTCGACCAGCATTTGCACCTGATGATACGGACTGAGCCGCATCGCAGTCGCGCCGAGCGGACCGCGCCATTTGCGTGCCGCGCGGAGATAACTGGCATGCGCGCCGCCGCCAGAGCGCATAACGTCCGCGCCGACGCATCGCGCGAAAGCTCAAGACGAGGTCTGCGCCGGCGCGGCGCGCTGCGGGTGCGGCGGTCCATGCGAATCGGATCAGCGAAAGCGCGCGGCCGAGCCTCAAGCGACCACCGACTCGACGAACATTCCACGTCCCGGTCGCACCGCGGATCTCGTCGGCAAAAATCGTGACCTGATGCCCGGCGGCGCGCAGGCAATTCGCCGTAACGATTAAGTCGCGCTCGGTGCCGCCGCCCGCGCTATCGAAACGGCGCGTAAGCAGCGCTATCCGCATCGCGCGACGCTCCGCAGATGCGCGGCACCTTGCCGTGTGATAATTTTTTTCGCGGGATGCGAGGTGGGGGAATGATCGAGATTCAATGCACCAGTTGCCACACCCGTTATCGAATTGACGAGCGGGTCCTGCCCGACGATACACCGACTTTCAAGTGCTCGCGATGCGGCCACGTGTTCAACGCCGACCCGGTGCCCGCGAAAGTGCGCAAACCGGCTCCCGAAGCGCCCGAGAGTGAAACGCAACAGCCGCGTACGATCCGCCCCGCGCGGCCGCGCCCCAGCGCGCTCAAGTCGCCGGTCGAAAGCGACGTAGTCAAGCGTTCCGATGCTCGAATCGACGCGCGGCCGACCGTCGCGCCGAAGGCGGAAGTTCGCGCACAAAGATCGGAGCCGGAACAGCAAGAGCCCGCTCAGCGACCGGCTCCAGCGGCGGTTGCGCAAGCAAAGCCCGAAGTTCGAGAGGAAAAAATTCGACAGAAACCGGAAGCCGACGATCCGCTTAATCGCACTTTCGGCGACCGCGAGCCGAAAGCTGACACCGGAGAAAATCTGAGATTCGATTTCAGCGACGAGCGCGCTCAAAGTGGCGACGCGCCGCCAGAAGACGAGCTCGAGCGACCAGAGCCGCACGACGGTGGATGGCAGGTGGGCGAGACGCCCGACGATTTCGAGCGTGCCCCACTGCGTCAAGCGCCGTCGATGATGACCGACGACGAGTCGGCGCCGCCGCCGAAACCCACTCAGGTGCGGCGCATGGCTGCTCCGCTGGAAGCAGAGATGCCTCGATACGCGCAGCCGCCTGCCCAAGCGAAATCTTCTGCCTTCCAGATGGGGCGCGCCGACGACGACGATACCGCTGAATCGGCATACGCCGGCGCGACTCATTCGTCGGGGGCTTTTCTCGCGCTGTTTTTTTTCGTCGCGATCGCTTTCCTCGGTGCGAGCGCGCTCATCTGCGGCGAGCCCGCCGCGAGTGCGCGGATTCTCAGCACCGCGCCGCAAATCGGCAGATACTTTGCGCGGCCGATTGTACCCGCGATGCTGGTCGCGCTGCATGACGTCCACTCGAATTATTACGAGCTCAAGGGCGGACATACCGCGCTCGTGATAACCGGCACTGCGCAGAATGTCGGGCCGCGGCCGCTGCACCTGGTTGGGATCGACGCCGACTTGATCGGCGCGAGTCCGCGTCCGGTAGCCAGCCAGAGCGTCTTTTGCGGCAACGAGCTCTCGGCCAAGATGCTCGGGGAGATGACGCCGCGCGAAATCGAATTTTCTCAGGGCTTGAGTCCGCCGAAGACGTTCGCGATGGATCCGGCGGCGTCGGCGCCGTTCCTGATGGTGTTCATCGATCCTCCCACGGGGGCCGGCAAGATTAGAATCTCGGTGTCGAAGGCCGAATCCAGCTTGAGTTCCCCACCGCCGGCCTGAATCGCATTTGCCGCGACTATTCTTTCTCGCGCGCGAGCAGTTCAGTGTATTCGTCGGCGTCCATCAGGTCTTCGAGATCGCTCATGTCGGTAATCTTCACCTTGATCAGCCATCCGTCGCCGTACGGATCTTCATTGACGGTTTCGGGACTCTCGGGCAGGTCTTCGTTGATCTCGATCACAGTGCCGGTCACCGGCGCGTAAATATCCGACACGGCCTTGACCGACTCGACCACGCCGAACGGATCGTCCTTGCTGACCTTGTCGCCGACGGCGGGCAATTCGATGTACACAATCTCGCCCAACTGGTCTTGCGCGTGGTCGGTAATTCCAATGGTCGCAACTGTATCTTCAGTCGCGACCCATTCATGCTCTTTCGAATATTTGAGTCCCTGCGGGATCTCCATGACTCCTCCGATGATCGTGAGCGGTGCGCATTTTACGTTCCTCTTCGCGCGAGGCCGACGCGATCACGTCCAAGACTCATGAAGCGCAGCGGCGCGAGTTTTGTCAAGTTCCGATTCGTACCCCGCCGAACACTGATCACCTGCGTGACTCTTGACTGTCACGCGTCGATGGCGTTAGTGCGTTCACCGGCCGCGATTGCCAGCAGCGAACTACGCCCGTATCGTCGGAGCGGGCGGAGGAACTTTCGAGCATGAATGTCGGCATCCCCACTGAAATCAAATCCGACGAGCAGCGCGTGTCGCTGACGCCGGCGGGTGTCGCCGCGCTGCGCACTCACGGTCATCGCGTGACGGTGCAGGCCGGCGCGGGCGTCGGCAGCGGATTCGCCGATCAGGATTATCGCAAAGCGGGCGCGTCGATCGTGAACGGAGCGACCGGTGTCTGGATGCGCGCCGACATGATTCTTAAGGTCAAGGAGCCGCAGCCACCGGAATATCCGCTGATGCGTCCCGGGCAGATTCTTTTCACCTATCTTCATCTAGCCGCGGACCCGCGCCTGTCGCGCGAGTTGCTTCGCCGACGCGTGACGGCAATCGGCTATGAAACTATTCAGCTCGAGGATTCGAGTTTGCCACTGCTCGCGCCGATGAGCGAAGTCGCGGGACGCCTCGCGATCCAGGCCGGCTCATGGTGCCTGCAGGCGCGCAGCGGCGGGCGCGGCGTCCTGCTAAGCGGCGCGTCGGGTGTGCGGCCCGGCAAGGTGGTCGTACTTGGCGGCGGAATTTCGGGACTCAACGCATGCCGAGTGGCGGCGGGCGTCGGCGCAGAAGTCACGATAATGGATATCAACCCGACGCGTCTGCGCTACCTGGGCGACTTGCTCGGCGGACGCGTGACCACCGTGATGTCGAATCGCGCGACGCTGGAAGAAGAGGTCACCAACTGCGACCTCGTGATTGGCGCGGTGCTGGTTCCCGGTGCGCGGGCGCCACGGCTGCTGAGCGCGAAGATGGTTTCGCGGATGCGTCCCGGCGCTGCGATCGTGGACCTATCGATCGACCAAGGCGGTATTGCAGAAACGTCAGCGCCTACAACGCACGCACGCCCGACATTCATGCGCAACGGCGTCGTGCACTACTGCGTAACCAACATGCCGGCGATGGTTCCACACACTTCGACCTACGCGCTCACCAACGCGACGCTGACTTACGCGCTGGAGATCGCGGATCGCGGCATCCTCGAAGCGGGCTTGAACAACTACGCCATTCGCCACGGCCTGAACACGTTCGACGGCCACATCGTGCATCCGGCGGTAGCGCAAGCGCTCAAGATGAAACCGCACTCGCCGTGGTAAGCTGGACGCTAAGTAAAGGAGAAGTCGTATGCGTGTATTCGTCACTGGTGCTACGGGATTCATCGGTTCTGCTGTTGTTCCGGAGCTGATCAACGCGGGACATCAGGTGATCGGTCTTGCACGATCAGATGCGGGCGCCAAGTCTCTTGTCGGCGCCGGTGCGCAGGTGCATCGAGGTGATCTTGAAGACCTCGAAAGCCTGCGAAGTGGCGCAGCGTCCTCCGATGGCGTGATTCACTGCGCCTTCAACCACGACTTTTCGAAATACGCGGCCAACTGTGAGGCAGACCGACACGCCATCGAGGCTCTCGGCTCCGCGCTGGTTGGCTCTGATCGTCCGTTGATCGTCACCTCCGGGACCGCGGTCGTCCTCACTCCGGGCCGCCTCTCGACCGAAGAAGATGCGCCCACTCCCAGCTCGGCTGGCATTCCACGCAGTGCGTCGGAAGAGGCGGCCGCCGCGATGGCGCAACGGGGCGTGCGCGTTTCGGTGGTGCGCCTGCCGCAGGTCCACGACCGGGTCAAGCAAGGCCTGGTCACCTACGTGATCGCTGTAGCTCGCGAGAAAGGTGTGTCGGCGTTCGTCGGCGACGGGCTTTACCGCTGGCCCGCGGTGCATGTGCTCGATACAGCCCGGCTCTACAGGCTGGCGCTGGAGAAGGATGATGCGGGGGCCAGGTACAATGCGGTCGGCGAAGAAGGCGTGGCGTTTCGAGACATCGCGGAAGCAGTCGGCCGCGGTCTGAAGGTAAAGGTGATCGCCAAGTCTCCCGCGGAAGCATCCGAGCACTTTGGCTGGCTCGGGTTCTTCATGGGTATCGACGTCCCGGCGTCAAGCGCGCAAACGCAGGAGCGGTTGGGATGGCGTCCGACACAGCCTGGGCTGATTTCTGATCTTGATCATACGCGCTATTTCGACTCGTGACCGGACGGCGCACTCCTGATTTGCGGAAAGAAGATCGAGCGCCACGCACTGTCGGTTGATCCGTGATTGGGGGTGCGTCGGCTGGCACCGAGAAAGATCCGGGGTCCCTCGGCTTCGCTCGGGATGACACAAAAACAGCTCTGAGTGGACACAGAAAAAAGAACCTGAGAGCAAAAGGGCGTCCTCGCCATTTTGCGNNGGTCACCCCTGCCCAAGGAGGTGCGGAACCCAAGGTGGATTCCGCATTAAATTAGTAAATCCCGTTCGGGCCCGTGTTATACCGCTGCTGGCCGGATTTGAGTTCGCCGTAGGTGCCGGTTTCGAAGCGCTTGACGTTTTGCGACAGGTTCAGATCGCCGTGGAGATCGGCGACCGCTTCCTTCACACCTTCCTGCGCGATTTCATGCGCGCGGACCCATCGACCGGAACGCTGGACGAAATTGGCAAGATCGAAAAGGTTCTGGCTCAGCGCTGCCTGCGACTTGGCAAACTTCGCGGTCCAGACGATCTGCTGGCTCTTGAGATCGACGAACTTGAGCGAGAACGAGACCGACGCCGGGCTCGCCGCCGAATAATCCATGCCGACGCGCTCCTGGTATTTTTCGACGGTGCCGTAAATCACGCCGTCGGCGGAAACGTCATGGCCGAGCTTGAGCGCGTTTTCGTCGAGGTTGAACGGCGTGGTCGGCGGCAACTTTTGCATCGCATCGTCGACGTCCTGCTCCGGGATCGGCTCCCATCCGCCGGCCACCGCGACCTGGCCATAGAGCTCGGCGGTGATCGCTTCGGCGCCGCCTGAAGCAAGCGTCTCGCCGACCGCGGGCGTGGCCGGTACCAGCGGCATCACGGCGACGCGATTGATGCTGATAGTTTTGATCGAGCGCACCGCATGCGACTTGACGTCGCGCTGATTGATAGCGTCGCTCACCGCACCGGTCGTCGAAGTAACCGCATCCGCCGCCATAGTGGTGCATCCGGGCGCAAACCATAGCGCCGATGCGACCAGCGCCAACCGCGCAATCGCCGAGGTCGTAACGCGTTTCATGACGTCACCTTGATCGACAGTTCCTTGAGCTGGCGCGGATCGACTTCCGACGGCGCCCCGCTCATCGGATCGACGGCCTTCTGCGTTTTCGGGAACGCAATCACGTCGCGCAACGAGTCGGTGCCGCACAGCATCATGCAAATCCGATCGACTCCAAAAGCGATTCCGCCATGGGGCGGCGCGCCGTATTTGAGAGCGTCGAGCAAAAAGCCAAACCGATCGATCGCCTCCTCGCGCGTCAGCCCCAACAATTCAAATACCTTCAATTGCAGCTCGCGGCTATGGATACGAATCGAGCCGCCGCCGAGTTCCTGGCCATTGAGCACCATGTCGTACGCAAGTGCGCGCGCGTCGAGCGGCGCCGATTCGAGCATCGCGAGGTCGTCGGGGTTCGGCGCGGTGAACGGATGGTTCACCGAGACCATACGCTTGTCGTCGGCGCTGTAGTCGAACATCGGAAAATCGACGACCCACAAAAATTTCAGCTCATCGGATTTGTCGAGCCCGAACTTCGTGGCGAGCTGCAGACGGATGTCGCCCAGCACCGGCCGCACCTTGTCGGGCGGTCCCGCAACCATCAGCAAGGTATCGCCGGTCTTTAATTCGGAGG
>PMOH01000095.1 GCA_003161515.1 Deltaproteobacteria bacterium | reverse complement strand
TATGCGATTGGCGGCGCGTTCGAGTCGGCGGCGAGCTCAGCAGCGATCGCGTTGACGACTTTCATGTATTGGAACTGCGGCGGCAGCTCGCGGCATTGACCGCATCGGCACCACGCGCCGCGACGCACGTCGGCGCCCCAGATGTGCAGCAGCTCGTTCTCGGGATGATCATGAACGTAGGCCAGCGCTCCCGCGCGGACGAGCGCGACCGCGTCGGGATTGGAAACGCACAGGTTGCCGCTCGCAATTCGAACGCCGTCCTCGCCGGCCGGGAAATATTCGGGATGCTCGGCGAAGCGGTCGCGCGGCAGGAGAATTTGCAGGACGTGGCCGCCGTACTCGACGCCGATTCCGTGCTCGCGCAGGATCGGCGCAACTTCGTCGATCTTTAGTCGCGTATCATGCGCGTGGCGGATGTAGGAAAAGGCGTTGATACCGCGACGCGCCATCCACGGGATGAATTCGCGGTCGTGGCGCAGGTGCAACTCGAGCCGGTCGGGGAAATTGTAGTCCCAGGTCATGATGTCGGAGATAAACGCGCGGCGCTTGAAGGCGGGAGTGACGCGCCATGGCTCGAGCGCGGCGAGTCGGGCCGAATCGATTCGCGAATACAAGGGCGCGACGCCAGGTGGAAACTGCGCGCCGAGCTTTTCGAGCAGATTCAACTCGGCATGAATTAGTCCGCGCTCCGTCCCGGCGCGAATCACTATCGATTCGCCAGCGCGTGAGACATCGAAGCTGTCACCTTCGAGGGCGATTGGAGAGACGGAAGCCGTGCTCGAGTCGCCGAGGTCGATTCTGATTTCAGTTGGCGTTAGCGACGCGTCCGCGGAGGATGCCACTTCGGTTCCGACCATCGCCGCGAGCCCGCTCGCCAGATCGCGCGCAGCGAGCGCCGCTACTTCGCCACTGCTGGCGCTGAAGCGAATATGGGGCGTGGCGACGCCTGCTTTACTCATTATATAGAACTCCCGACACCTTCGGCCCGTCGTTTTTCCGGCGGTTCCGGGATGATAACATGGGCGTCACGCTTTGGTAGCGCAGCCGCATCCTAATCGAAACTGCCGACAGGTCCTTATCCGCACAATGCCGAGCCCAAATGAAATTCTCGCCGAACTCAAGAAAGTAAAATACCCCGGCTTCACCCGCGACATCGTCTCGTTCGGGATCATCAAGGATATCGAAGTCGCATACGCAGGCGTGACCGTTTCACTGACGATGGCGTCGGCCAAACCCGAAATCGTCGAAAAAATTGTGGCCGAGGTGAAGGCGACGGTCGCGGCGATGCCGGGCGTGCCTGCGGTAAACGTCCAGATCGAGCAGCCTGCAGCGACTGCACCGAAGGCAGCGGCCGGGATGACGCAGCCGCGCACAATCGCGGGCGTCAAGCATATCGTCGCCGTCGCCAGCGGCAAGGGCGGCGTCGGCAAATCGACAGTCGCGGTGAATCTCGCGCTCGCGATGCATGCGCTCGGATGGCGCGTCGGCCTGATGGACGCGGACGTGTACGGGCCGAGCGTCGCGATGATGGTCGGGGTCGAAAAGGCTGTGACGCTAACGCCCGAGCGCCGAATAATTCCGCTCGAGCGATACGGAATCCGCTACATCTCGATGGCGCTGTTTATCAACGACGAGACCGCGGTCATCTGGCGCGGGCCAATGGTCACCAAGCTCGAGACGGAATTTCTGTTCAACGTCGAGTGGGGCGAACTGGACTGCCTGGTGCTCGACCTGCCGCCCGGCACCGGCGACGCGCAACTGACTATCACGCAGCGGGTGGCGCTTGACGGCGGCGTGATCGTGACGACGCCACAGGAGATCGCGCTGCTCGACGTCAAGCGCGGCGTCGCGATGTTCGAGGAAGTTCACGTGCCGGTTCTCGGCGTGGTCGAGAACATGAGCTATTACCTGTGCCGCAAATGCAACCATCGCCACGAGATTTTCGCGCACGGCGGCGGCGCGCGGCTGGCTGAATCGCTCAACGTGCCGTTCCTCGGCGAGTTGCCGCTGGTGCGCGAGCTGCGCGAGGGCGGCGACAACGCAAGCCCGATCGTTGCGGCCAATCCGGCGCATCCGGTGAGCGCCGCGTTCAAGTCGATAGCGTCGAAAGTGATCGAGGGACTCGATCGAACCGAAGCGCAGCACGCCTCTTAATTTTACAGGATGTCAGATCGTCCAAAGATTTCGTTGATCACGATTACGCGCGACGAAGAGGCGCTGATCGGCCAGTGCCTGAAGAGCGCGTGGTTCTGCGACGAGAAAATAATTATCGATTCGTTTTCGACCGACAAGACGGTCGAGATTGCGCGCGGCCTCGGCGCCGACGTCGTACAGCATGATTTCACCAACTACGTGATGCAGAAGCAGATGGCGCTCGATCGCGCGACTGGCGACTGGGTGCTGCTGATGGACGCGGACGAGCAGGCGACGCACGACCTCGGCGAGGAAATTATGCGCGCGGTGTCGTCGCCCAGCGCCGCCGACGGCTACCGCATTCGGCGCATCCTGTACCATCTCGGACATTACTACTCGCACGCGATTTATCCCGACACGCCCGTGCGCCTGTTCCGTCGCGATCGCGGGTATATCGGCGGCCGCGATCCGCATGACAAGGTCGTCGTCGAAGGCCGCGTCGAGCGGCTCGACCATCCGATTCTGCATTTCAGCTATCGCGACATTTCGGATCACGTCGCGACGATTAACCGCTTCAGCTCGCGCGCCGCGATGGAGCAGGAGCCGAACGCGTTCACGCCGTTCAAGATGATTGCGAATCCGGCGTGGCGATTTTTCAACTTTTACATTATCCGCGGCGGATTCCGGGACGGCGGCCGCGGCTTGTACGCCGCAATGACAGCGGCCTTCTACGTGTTCCTGAAATACGCAAAGCTGTACGAGCGGCGTCTGAAATCGCGCACCGGAATTTAAGCGCGGTCGAAAACAGTTGCGCCCAACCACTTCTATCGCGCCGCAGACCTGATAATTTAGCGACTGCCCATGAAACGTCTGTTCTTCTACGTACGCCGGTATTGGACCTGGTACGGACTCGGAATGCTGTGCACGCTGGTCGCGTCAGCGTGCGGAATGACGGTGGCATATCTGAGCGGCGCCGCGATCAGCGCCGTGCAGGCGCATCACGCGCAAACCTTCACTCCGCTCGCGAAGCTTGGCCTTCCCGCGCAGGAGTCGCTCGATAGAATCGTGTTGATGCTGTGCGGCGCCGCGCTCCTTGGCGGCATCGCAAGATGGCTTTCGCGCATGACGATTTTCAACACCGGGCGCGATATCGAGTACGATCTGCGCAACGACCTGTTCGTCCACCTGACCCATCTCGGCGCCGACTTTTACGACAAGCATAAGGTCGGCGACCTGATGTCGCGGCTGGTCAATGACCTGACCGCGGTGCGGATGATGGTCGGGATGGGCGTGGTGACGTTTGCCGACGCTCCTGCGACCGTGACCTTCGCACTCATTTTCATGCT
>PMOH01000509.1:16494-22514 GCA_003161515.1 Deltaproteobacteria bacterium | reverse complement strand
GAAGCATTCCAGGCGCTGGTGAAAGAACTCGCGCTGCAGGTCGCGGCGCTCAATCCGCGCGTCGTGCGGCGCGAGGAATTGTCGCCCGCGGTCATCGAGCAAGAGCGGCAGATTTACGCGTCGCAGGCCGAGGGCAAGCCGGCCGCGGTGGTGGCGAAGATTGTCGAAGGCAAGCTCGAAAAATTCTACAAGGAAGCGTGCCTGCTCGAGCAGACTTACGCGCGCGATTCCAACAAGACCGTTAACGATCTGATTGGCGAGGCCGCCATTCAGATGCGCGAGAAGATCGACGTGCGCCGCTTCACCCGCTACCAGATGGGCGAAGCGCTCGACAGCAAGGCGACTAACGCGGCCTGACGCGCGCGGATTTTACCGGCGGCGAGCGGGGGCATCGACGGGAGCTTCGATAGATGGCTGAAGTTCAAAGTGCGACCGACGGCAAGCCGCGCTTCAGCCGTATTCTGCTGAAATTATCCGGCGAGGCGCTCGCGCCTGCGCAAGGGTCGGGACTCGACCTCGACGCACTGGCCGAAATTGCGCTCGAAATCAAGGAAGTCGCGGCGCTCGGCGTTCAGCTGGCGCTGGTGATCGGTGCCGGCAATTTTATCCGCGGCAGCGACTACGAGGCGCGCGGAATGGATCGCTCGACCGCCGACCAGATGGGCATGCTCGGGACGGTGATCAACGCGCTCGCGCTGCAGAACGCGCTCGAGCACTCGGGCGTCGTCACGCGGGTGCTGTCCGCTATCGAGATGCAGGCGCTGTGCGAGCCGTACATCCGCCGCCGCGCCGTGCGCCATCTCGAAAAGGGCCGCGTCATTATATTCGCCGCCGGCACCGGCAATCCCTATTTCACCACCGACACCGCGGCGAGCCTGCGCGCGATGGAAATCGGCGCCGAGGTAATCCTGAAAGCCAGCCATACGGTGGACGGGGTTTACGATCGCGATCCGGTCCGCGAGCCGGGCGCCAAGCGCTTCGAACGCCTCACTTATATTGAGGTGCTGCAGAAAAACCTGAAGGTGATGGACTCGACGGCTATTTCGATGTGTATGGATAATCATCTGCCGATCATCGTGTTCAATCTGCGCAAAGCGGGTAATATAAGAAGGGCCGTGATGGGCGAGCAAATCGGAACCCGAGTGGAGAGCGCACCGTGAGCATGCTTACGGACACAATCGAAGACGCGCGCAAGGAAATGGACAAGACCGTCGAGGCGTTTCGCCACGAACTTGCCCGCGTCCGCACCGGCCGTGCGTCAACCGCGCTGGTCGAAAACCTCCAGGTGAATTATTACGGATCGAAGACACCGCTGCGCCAACTGGCGGGGTTGTCGGCGCCGGAGCCGCGCCTGATCGTAATCACGCCATATGACAAGGGCGCGATGCACGACATCGAAAAAGCGATCCAGACTTCCGATCTTGGCTTGTCTCCGATGAACGACGGCAAGATAATTCGCATTCCGATTCCCGAGCTGACCGAGGAACGCCGCAAGGATTTGGTGAAGCACGTTCGCAAGATCGGCGAGGAGTTCCGCGTCGGTGTCCGCAACCATCGCCGCGACGCCAACGACATGCTCAAGGAAATGCACAAGGAAAAACAGGCCACCGAGGACGAGATGCGCGCGGGCGAGGCCAAGGTCCAGACCTACACGACTGAGTTCATCGAAAAAATCGACAAAGTGTTGACCGCCAAAGAAGCGGAAATCATGGAGGTCTGAGCTCGCACGTCAACAGCTCCAAGGACGCGCGATCTTCGATGAAAACTGAACCTCAAGTGGCCAGCTCACTACCACTAAACGATTTCCCGGACCTTTCCCTGGACCCATCGCGGATGCCGCGGCACGTGGCGATCGTGATGGACGGCAACGGCCGCTGGGCGAGTCGGCGCGGCTTGTCGCGTCACGAGGGGCATCGCCGCGGCAAGGATTCGGTGCGGGCGGTGGTCGATGCCGCCCGCGAACTCGGTATCCCGTACCTCACACTGTACGCGTTTTCGAGCGAGAATTGGAGCCGGCCGACCACCGAGGTTAGCTTCCTTATGGGCCTGTTCCATCGCTACCTCATCACCGAGTCCAAGCGCCTGATGAAGCGCGACATCCGCGTGGTGGCTCTTGGAGACACCGAGCGCCTGCCGCCGCGAGTGCGCGATGCCTTGGCCGAGACGGTCGCGGCGACGCGCGACAATCGCGGGATGACGGTGGCGCTGGCGCTGTCATATGGCGGGCGTCAGGACATCGTCAACGCGGCGCGGTCGATCGCGCGTGCAGTAGCCGACGGCTCGCTCACACCCGATCAAATCGACGAGCAACTGGTCGCGAGCGAATTGACGACCACCGGCCTTCCCGATCCGGACCTGCTGATTCGAACTTCCGGCGAATTGCGCGTCTCCAATTTTTTTCTGTTCCAACTCGCTTACACCGAACTTTATTTCACCGATACGCTGTGGCCCGATTTCCGCGAGCGCGAATTTCTCAGCGCGATCGCCGCCTACCAGCTTCGCGAGCGCCGCTTCGGCGCGGTCACCAACGGTTCCGACACCCGCCTGCGTGCTCAGAACTAGGCTTCTGACCGCGGCGATCCTGCTGCCTGCGGTTGCAGCGCTCGTGCTTTTCGCGCCGCCCTGGCTCTTCACGATCGTCAACGCGATCGCCGGCATCTGGGGACTCTATGAAGTCGCCGCGATGACCGGCGCTTTGCATTGGGTCGCAATACCGCTGTTCGCAGTCGTCGGCGGCGTGCCGTTGTTCGGGCTGCTCTACGGCGGCGACCTCGGATGGGTCGGATGGGTGGTGCCGGTGATCGTGATCCTCATGATGCTCAGCCTCGTGGTGCGGATCGAAATCTACGGCGGTGGCGAACCCTTCCGCGGACCGCGGTTGGTATTCATCGGCGCGGCCTACGTCGGATTTCTGTTCCCCTTCTTCGCGCTGCTTCGCAACAGCCCGAGCGGCACCTACTGGCTCCTGCTCGTGATCCTACTGGCAGTAGTGAGCGACAGCGGCGCGTACTTCGTCGGCCGGTTCATGGGCCGCACGAAACTGGCTCCGAGCGTCAGCCCCAACAAAACAGTCGAAGGCGCAGTCGGAGGCTTGGTGGCGACGGTAGTGGCAGGATGGCTGTTATTCAAAATCATAGGCGGGACGTGGGATATAGGCAGAATCCTGCTATTTGCGGCTATAATCTCCATCCTTGCGCAGCTTGGCGACCTGGCCGGCTCGGCTTTGAAGCGCGCGGCGGGAGTCAAGGACTCGGGATGGATTTTTCCGGGGCATGGCGGCCTGCTCGATCGCACTTGTTCACTGGTCTTCGCGCTCTTTTTCGCCTACTATTGGTTTCGATGATGCGGCTTTGGGAGCCGCATTTTTTACGGTTCGAAACTTCCGCGTCGGACTGGCGAGAAACTAAATGATAGCTTCCATCTTCTACGCAATACTGGTCTTCGCCGTGCTGGTGGTCGTGCACGAGGCGGGACATTTTGCGATGGCCAAGAAAGTCGGGGTTCGCGTGCTGCGATTCTCGGTCGGCTATCCGCCAAAAGTTTTGGGCTTTCGCCGCGGCGAAACCGAGTATTCGATCGGCGCCACTCCTTTCGGTGGCTACGTCCGAATGTTGGGCGATGAAGTCGGCGAGAAGCCCACGCCCGACGAAATTAAATTGTACCTTCACGAAATCGGGCTCGACCTGATCGGCGCGGCGCGCGAGCACGGCGCGGTCCTTGACGCCGCAGATTTCGACGACAACCTGCGCACGCTCGCGGAGCGCTTGAGCGCCTCGGGCGCCGGCGTCGCGCAGACGATTCTCGGACGCGAACTTAAGCCCGACGAAGCGCTGCTGCTGAATGAAGTGCGCGGCGAGCCCAAAGTTGACGAAGCGATCAAAACCCTGGCGGAACATCCACCCACCGTGCTGGTCGAGGAATACTGCAAGCGCGCGTTCCCGACTCAGTCGCTCGGCAAGCGCGTTCTGATCGTGCTGGCCGGGCCGATATCCAACATCATCTTCGCACCGCTGCTGCTCACGTTCGTATTTATGTACGGCGTGCCGCAGTTGTTGCCGGTGGTCGGCAAGACCACCAAGGATCTGCCGGCGGCGAAGGCCGGACTTCTGATCGGCGACAAAATTGTCTCGGTTAACGGACAGCCGATGGAGACCTGGGCCGATTTCTCCAAGACCGTGAAGGCCGGAGACGGCTCCCCGGTCAAGCTGGAAATCGATCGCAACTCAGCGCACAGCACGATTGTGATTACGCCGACCCGGCTCGATCAAAAAACCATCTACGGCACCAACGCGACCACCTGGGTAATCGGGGTGCAGCCGCGCGGCGACGAGATCGCAAAGCGCTATGGGCCAATCGACGCAGTGAAAGAGGCGTGCGAAACTTCGGTCGAGATGACGGTTCAGATGGTGGTCGGAATCGCCAGTATCTTCACCGGCAGCACACCGGTGCGTGAGGCGCTCGGCGGCCCGATCATGATTGCGCAAATGGCCGGCCAGGAGGCGCATCGAGGGATCGCGAACCTCGCGATGTTCACCGTGATGCTTAGCCTCGAACTCGGAATCATCAATCTGCTGCCGGTGCCGTTGCTCGACGGCGGTCACCTGCTGTTCTTCGTCTTCGAGGGCATCAAGGGCAAGCCGCTCGAACTTCGCTACCGCGAAGCGATGCTCCAGGTGGGACTGTTTTTGCTCGTGGCGCTGATGGCGTTCGTAATCTTCAATGACATCTCGCGTATTGTGCAGGGTTAATCGGCTGCTCGAACAGGCAGCCGCGGCCAGCCCAGTCCTGGGACTCGACACTTCTACATCAATCGCCAGCCTCGCGCTGATCGCAGGCGGCAAAGTCAGTGCGTCGCTCGAGCGGCCGGTTACCTCGCACGGCGCCGCATTGCCGAGTGCTGTCGATGAACTCCTGCGCGCCGCGGGACTGTCGATTCCCGACGTCGGCGCGCTCGCCGTCGGCATCGGCCCGGGATCTTTCACCGGCCTGCGCATCGGGATCAGCTACGCGAAGGGAATCGCGATGGCGTCAGGATGCGCGCTGGTCGGCGTGCCCGGTTTCGACGCGATGGCGTTAGCTGCGCTCGAGCGCAACAATATCCCCGAAGACAGACTGGTCTGCGTGGTTGTGGATGCCCGCAAAGGCGAAGTTTACGCGGCCCTTTACCGGGTCGTGGCCGATGGGCTAAAAAAACTGTCAGAGGAAGTGGTAATCGCACTGGAACACTTGGCATCGCGCATCACCGAGGACGTAATGTTCGTCGGCGACGAGAGAGCGAAGGATGCGGCGGCCCTNNGCGCTGGGCGGGGCGCGGTTTACCCGTGGTGAAACGGATCGAGCGGCTTCGCTGGAGCCGCTATACATCAGGACGCCGGAGGCTACGTTCAAGCCCACTTCGAAAAATCCGGCAGGCATAGGCACGGAGGGCGTATGGAGCATCGAGAAGAAGAACTCATTCGGCAGCATCTGACCCATGACGAGGACCTGAGGGCCCTCTATACGGAGCATCAAGAGCTCAAACAAAAACTCGAAGTCTTTAGACACAAACACTACCTGACCAACGAAGAGGAAATCGAAGAAAAGCGGATCCAGAAGCTTAAGCTGGCCTCGAAAGACCGCATGATGGCGATTCTCGGCCGCTATCAACAAGAGGCTCGCTGACGCGACCGGTCCGGCCATGAGCGCGCGCACTCCACCGCATGACAAGTCATACGATATCGGTTCTGGTTGAAAACGAATTCGGCGTGCTCGCACGCGTGGCCGGACTGTTTTCGGGCCGCGGCTTTAACATCGAGTCCCTGACCGTCAACGAGGATCCGCTCGATCCGACGGTCTCGAGAATCGTGCTGGTCACCACCGGCGACGATCAGATCGTCGAGCAGATCAACAAGCAGCTCAACAAGCTCGTCTCGGTGATCAAGATCACCGACTTCAAGGACGTCGAGACGATCGATCGCGAGATGGTGATCGTCAAGGTCGCGGTGGACGAGCGCACGCGCTCCGAGCTCGACTCGATCGTC
>PMOH01000509.1:0-16474 GCA_003161515.1 Deltaproteobacteria bacterium | reverse complement strand
GCGCGAAGCTGAATAAGTCAGACACGGAATTCGGGAGAACATTCAAATGAAGGTTTACTACGACCGCGACGCGGACCTGTCCGCGCTCAAGGGCAAGAAGATCGCGGTCATTGGCTTCGGAAGCCAGGGCCATGCGCATGCGCTCAACCTCCGCGACAGCGGGATGGACGTATGCGTCGGGCTCGGCGCCAAATCACCGTCGCGCGAAAAGGCCGCCAAGCAAGGCCTCCCGGTGTTCGACACCGCCGAGGCCGCCAAGCGCGCCGATGTAATCATGGTGCTGGTGCCGGACGAGATGGGCTCGGAGATTTACGAAGCCGAGATTGCGCCGCATCTCAGCAAGGGCAAGTACCTCGCGTTCGGTCACGGCTTCAATATCCATTTCAAATTCATCAAGCCGCCCGCCGACGTAAATGTTTTCATGATCGCGCCGAAGGGACCCGGCCATCTCGTTCGATCCGAATACACCAAGGGGCGCGGCGTGCCGTGCCTGCTCGCTGTCGAGCAGGATCCGTCGACAGACACCACCAAAGTCGGACTCGCTTACGGCAGCGCAATCGGCGGCGGACGCGCCGCGATTATCGAGACGTCATTCAGAGAGGAAACCGAAACCGATCTTTTCGGCGAGCAATCCGTTCTATGCGGCGGACTCACCGAATTGATTCGCGCCGGTTACGAGACGCTGGTCGAAGCCGGTTACGCGCCGGAGATGGCGTACTTCGAAACTCTGCACGAAGTGAAGCTTATCGTGGACCTGATCTACGAGGGCGGAATCTCGAACATGCGCTACTCGATCAGCAACACCGCCGAATACGGCGACATGACGCGCGGCACGAAAGTGATCGGCAAGGATTCGCGCGCGGCGATGAAGCAGATCCTCGCCGACATCCAGTCAGGCAAGTTCGCCAACGAATGGATCGGCGACTACAAAGCGGGACTGCCGCGGTTCCGCGAACTGCGCAAGGAAGCCGAGAAGCATCCGGTCGAAGAGGTCGGGCGCAAGCTGCGCGCGTTCATGCCGTGGCTCGCCAGCGATCGGCTGGTCGATAAGTCGAAGAACTAAGCCACGTGGCGGGCGAAACCGACAGCGGGCGCCCGGCGCCAGGCCCAATATTCGCGCGCATCGCGAGCGCGATCGGAATTGCGACCGAAGGCGTCGCGATGTCCCTCGGATTGGCCGTCGTCGGAATCATCCTGATCGCGCTCGGCCTCAAGTCGGTCGGCGCGATCGTGATAATACTCGCAATTCCGATTGCGCTTTTCTTTCGCGATCCCGATCGCTATCCCCCCCGGACCGAAAACGTCGTAATTTCCGGCGCCGATGGCAAAGTTACCGACATTTCCGACGTTTCTTTTCCGAGATCGAACGGAACTCCCTGCCATCGCGTGTCAGTCTTCATGTCGCCACTCAACGTCCACGTGAATCGCGCGCCAGTCGGCGGCGAAGTTACGATCGTCGAGCACACCTCGGGCGAATTCCGCGCCGCCTTTCGCGACGACGCCAGCGAGCACAACGAACGCAACCTGATCGCGATGACGGACGCATCGGGCCGCACCTTCGGCATGATGCAGGTGGCCGGATACCTGGCGCGGCGAATAGTTTGCCGGCTCCGCGCACGTGATAGAATTCAGGCAGGCCAGCGGATCGGCCTGATTATGTTCGGAAGCCGCGTCGATCACTTTTTTCCGTCCGAGTACCGGGTCACGGTTTCGCTAGGCCAACGCGTTCGCGCCGGAGAAACCATCATCGGAGCAATCGAGCCATGAGCCGCAATTCCCGCCGCTCGCGCGAAGAACGTCTCCGGATGGAACTCTATTCCGGTCAGGCCGGCGCGCCCGGTATCAAAGCCGACGGTGCGTTGCGTCGCGGCGTTTTTTTAGTGCCCGCGACGATCACTTCGATCGGTTTGCTGTCCGGCTTCTACTCGATGGTCTCGGCGGTGAGCGGTCACTTCGAGGTCGCCGCCGTGATGATCGTGATCGCGTTCGTGTGCGACGGACTCGACGGACGCATCGCGCGCGCCTCGCGCACTTCAAGCCAATTCGGCGTCGAGTATGACAGCCTCTCCGACGTGGTCGCATTCGGCGTCGCGCCCGCGATGCTCGCGTATTCGTGGGCGTTGAAACCGATCGGTTCGCTCGGAATCGGCGTCAGCGGATTGTTCGTGCTGTGCTCCGCGTTGCGCCTGGCGCGCTTCAACGTGCAGACCGCGACCGCCGACAAGAGCCGCTTCGTCGGCCTGCCCGTGCCCGGCGCCGCCGTGATGATTTCCGGACTATCGCTCGCGTACAGCTACTTCGAATTCGACTCACCGCGCATGCTTTGCACCTTCATGGTGCCGATCACGCTCGCACTCGGCGGCCTGATGATCTCGCGCGTCCCCTACCCCAGCTTCAAAACGATGAAGCTCGAAAAACGCGCGCAGGTCGAATTGGTAGTCACGATGATGGTCTTTGCCGCGATGCTGTTCGCGATGCCCCAGGTCACCGCCTTCCTGTTCTCGACCGCGTACGTACTGTCGGGCCCGTGGCTGATGATTCGGGGCGAACGGCTGAGCGCCAAAGTCTCGGTGCTGCATCCGGTCGCTGCCGCCGACAAATCTCACGACACAAACGGCAAGCCACGCGAACCCGACTCCGCTCGAATGACCCGCAGCCTCCGCGAACACCCCCCGTCGCACCGCTAGCACGTCGCAACCTGATCGTCTTGACTCTGAACTATTAAGCCTGACGCCCGCGAATTTGGCGTGCTAAACCTACAGTCATGAGTAGCCTTGCGAATCCCCCACGTCTGGTTCCCCTTCCCGCTCGGGAAGGGGTTAGGGGTTAGGTTGTCGGTCGTCCATGATCAAGCCATTAGATCAAAATCAAATGTCTTTTAGGTCCACTGCAAATGGCAACTGATCCGACGGCTCCGACTGGGCCCTTAACTCTGGCTTGCGAGAAATGCGGTTCCTCTGTCGGAGAGGTAGTCGCAATCTATCCTGGCGAGACTGGCGGGTACATTCGGTACATGCATAAACGATGTTACGACCGCTGGATGCGGGGCGTGCTTTTCCTAGCCGCCGCCGCTGTCCTGGGGTTTGTCGTTTTTTTGGCTTTCCTGATGGAGCATTCAAAATGAATCCAGCGCTGTTCCAATTCAAACTGAACGAGTGCCCCAAAAACAACTTTTGACGGAACGAACCCACCGGTGGTAGAGGCCCGTCCCACAACCACAACATATGGTATGAAATCGCAGATCCCGCCTCCAATCGATCCTTCACCACGAAACCATTCGCGCAATTTCTACGACGAACTTGGCTCGCAAAAACTCAACCAGCACCGAAATCCCTACTCTGCTTGACTGATGTCTCCTCCGCCGCTTACAATCCGTACACGATGTATTGCAACCTGCTACCGGAGCTGCTGCTTAGCCTGGCCCTTACAAGGGCCCACGCCAGGCGCGAGTCCGGACAGGTTTAACCGCCTGATTAAACTGAGACACACGCCCCGGGCAGTGGGCCGATCGAAGCCGCCCGGGGCGTTTTCTTTTTCACCTTCACTTCCCGCTCCCGGCCTCCACGATCGGCAGCTGATCCCGCGGCAGTGATGCGGGAGGAATGACGATGGCAGACGCGAACACGGCTCCGAAGGCCGACAGCACCGACTACGTCCGAATCTTCGACACCACCCTGCGTGACGGCGAGCAGTCGCCCGGCTGCACGATGAACGTCGAGGAGAAGATCGCGCTCGCGCGCCAACTCGAACGCCTGAACGTCGATATCATCGAGGCCGGGTTTGCCGTCTCTTCACCCGGCGATTATGAGTCGATCACTCGCGTCGCACAGGCGGTCACCGAGCCAGTGGTGCTGAGTCTGTCGCGTACAGGCGAGAAGGATGTGGACTCGGCACTGCGCGCCGTCGACAAGGCGAAGCATCCCGGGATTCACATTTTTATCGCGACCTCGGAAATCCATCTCAAGTACAAACTCAACATGAATCGCGAGGACGTGCTCGACGCCGCCACTTGGGCCGTCACCCGTGCGAAAAAGCATCTCGACTACATCGAGTTCTCCTGCGAGGACGCGTCGCGCTCCGACTGGGACTACATGGTGGACGTTTGCAGCGAGGTAATCCGCGCCGGCGCGACCGTGATCAATCTGCCCGATACCACCGGCCACGCGATCCCCGAAGAATTCGGCCGGATGTTCGCGTACATGCGGGAAAAAGTTCCCGGCGCTGACAAAGTTATCTGGAGTGCGCACTGTCATAACGATCTCGGCCTCGCGGTCGCGAATTCGCTGGCCGCGGTGCGCAACGGCGCCCGCCAGATCGAATGCACCATCAACGGAATCGGCGAGCGCGCGGGAAACTGCTCGCTGGAAGAAGTCGTGATGGCGATGAAGACGCGCCACGACCTGATGGGCGTGGGTTCGCGCATCAACACCCGCCAGATTTACCCGGCGTCGCGCCTGCTGTCGCAGGTCATCGGACAATCGGTGCCGGCCAACAAGCCGATCGTCGGCGACAACGCGTTCGCCCACGAAGCCGGTATTCATCAGGACGGGGTGCTGAAGTACAAGCTCACCTACGAGATCATGAAGCCCGAAGATATCGGCATCCCGTCCAACAAGCTGGTGCTCGGCAAGCATTCGGGGCGTCACGCGTTCACCAATCGGCTCGAGGAACTTGGCGTCGATATCGACGACGTTGACGTGAACAAGGCCTTCGCCGAATTCAAGGCGCTCTGCGACAAAAAGAAAATCGTGTACGACGACGACATCCTGGCGCTCGTCACCGAGAGTGCGCGCCGCACCACCGATCACTTCGAGCTGGTTGATTTGAAGGTCGGCTCGTCCAGCAAGAGCACGCCGCATGCGGAAGTCACGCTGCGCGTCGAGGGAAAAGAATGCTCGGCCGAGGGCGAAGGCGACGGAATGGTGGACGCGTGCTACAAGGCGATTTACAAAATCGCCGCAATCAATCCCGCGCTGGAGCGCTACGCGGTCAAGGCGATAACCGGCGGCACCGACGCGCTCGGCGAAGTGAGTTGCATGATTCGTGAAAACGGCGTGACCGTCGCCGGCCAAGGTGCGCATAGCGACATCGTCATGGCCAGTGCGCTCGCGCTGGTGAACGCGCTCAACCGGCTGAAGGCGCGCAAGCACGCACCGCTCAAGCCCACCACCGACGTTCCGTGAAGTGAACGGTAAAAATGGGACTTGCTGCAATTCCATACTTGGGCTACTGGTTTGACAGCTTGAGTTTGATATTGAATTCGCTCTTCATCATGCGTGATGTGCAGCTTTCGGTGGCTCCCGCCATTGTGGCGAGATTTGCTACAGCGCCATCGCGCTCTGCTGTCTTAATTTTCGAGGCTATACACTGACGGGTCGAGACTGTCTGATTCTCCTCCCGATCACTCACGTCCAGGCGTTCAGCGCTTTCGATGGCCTATAAAATTGCAGTTTTGAAAGGTGACGGCATCGGCCCCGAGGTCGTCGGAGAAGCCCTGCAGGTTCTCAAGATCATCGCGCGCCGATCGGCGGTCGATCTCGAGTTCAAAGAGGGCATGATTGGCGGGCACGCGCTCGATACCAGCGGCACTCCGCTGCCCGATGAAGTGCTCAAGCTCGCGCAGGACAGCGACGCGATTTTGCTCGGCGCGGTCGGCGGACCGAAATGGGACAAGCCCAACGCAGAGAAGCGTCCCGAGCAAGCGCTGCTTGGACTGCGCAAGGCGCTGGGACTGTTCGCCAACATCCGGCCGGTGAAAACCGTCAAGGAACTGATGGCCGCGTCGCCGCTCAAGGCCGAAGTGATTAGCGGCGTTGACGTGGTGATCATTCGCGAGCTGACCGGCGGCATCTATTACGGCAAACCGAGCGAAAAGCGCGCAGCGAAGGACGGCCGCGAGGCGGTCGATACCTGCTTCTACACCGAAGCCGAAATTGCGCGCGTGCTCAAGTTTGGTTTCGAGCTGGCGCAGGATCGCCGCAAGAAACTCACTTCTGTCGACAAGGCCAACGTGCTCGCGACCTCTCGCTTATGGCGTGAGATCGCAACTGAGTTGAGCGCGCAGTACAAAGACGTCGCGTTCGAAAACCAGCTCGTCGATTCGATGGCGATGCATCTGATCCGCCGCCCCAAGGACTTCGACGTGGTCGTCACCGAGAACATGTTCGGCGATATTCTGACCGACGAGGCCTCGGTGCTCGCGGGCTCGATGGGCCTTTTGCCGTCGGCGTCGCTCGGCGAAGAACTCAACAGCGCCGGTTTTCGGGTCGGACTATACGAACCAATTCACGGCAGCGCACCGGATATCGCGGGCCGCGACGAGGCCAATCCGCTCGCCGCGATTCTATCAGCCGCGATGCTGCTCGAGCATTCGCTCGGGATGCGCTCGGAAGCCGAGCTGATTTCGCAGGCGGTCGATGCGGTCGTGCGCGACGGCTATCGTACTCGCGACCTGCACGGCGGAAGCGGCACGCAGATCGTGGGATGCAAAGCGATGGGCCGGCTGGTCCGCGAAAAGCTCGAAAGCACCGAAAGCGAAGGCGAATGAGTAATACCCGCGAGCCGAGAGTGGCGGTTGTCGGCGCCACCGGCGCGGTCGGCAATCAGCTTATCGAACTGATCGCGGCGCGCGGCTTTCAGCTCAGCGACCTGAAACTCTTCACCACTGAAGCGGGTGCGATGCAGACGGTCGATGCCGGCGGCGAAGAGCGCCTGGTCGAGGCGCTCGAGAGTCCGGCCGATCTTCGCGACTTCGACACCGCTTTCCTCGCGATTCCGACGCCGCGCGCGGCTGAAATCATTGCCGCACAGCCCGGACCGATTCTTATCGATCTGAGCGCGGCGAATCGCCCGCCCGCGGACGTACCCATGGTCGCGCCCGGACTTACTTCGCGCGAGGCGATCGCGCAGATGCGCAACGCCAAGGTCTTTGCGATTCCTCATCCTGCTGCGCACGTTCTTGCGACATGTCTCAAAGCGCTTGGCGTCCGCAGTGGATTTGTCGCCGCGACCGCGATGCTCGGCGCGAGCGCCGGCGGAATGGAAATGCTAACAGCCACCGTTGACCAGACCACCGATCTTCTAAGTGCGCGCCTCGAGCTCGACGACGACGAAGTCCAGCGGGGTTTCAACGCCTTCATGCGCGAGCATGAGCGGTCCGTCGCGGCCGCGATCACCGCGCAAGCTGTGAAGCTGCTCGACCAAGCTCCGACGTTTTCGGTGCAGACCGTCGCAATTCCAGTCCTTCACGGTTCAGCGTTGACAGTCGATATCCAGCGGCCGCGCGCCATCAAAGGTGACGGTGAAGAGGCGGTCGAACTGCTCCGCGTCGCGCCCGGAATTCTAATCGCCGAAGAGGGCGAGCCGCTCGGCGTGATCGATGCTGTTGGGCAGGAGGCGATCGTCGTCAGCGTCGAGACGCGCGTCGACTCGGTATCGCTGTGGTGCGTATTCGACAACACGCGCCTTGCCGCTCTGGGAGCGCTTTGGATCGCCGAGGCGCTCGCGCTCAGCTCGCCGACGCTCGCCTGATCACACTGCGATGGTGCTCAGGCTCACGCTGGAGTACGACGGCAACAACTATTCCGGATGGCAGCTTCAACCGCGCCACGACTCGATACAGGGAAGGATCGAAGCGGCGCTCGAGAGGATTTTCGCCGCGCCAGTACGAGTGTTCGGATCAGGCCGCACTGACGCCGGCGTGCACGCGCGCGGGCAGGTCGCCTCGATTTCGATTCCGCGCCCGTTTGATCCCGCCGAACTTCAGCGCGCGCTCAACTCGATTTTGCCGAATGACATCGTGATCCTCGACATCTCAATTGCGCCCGACGGCTTCGATCCACGCCGCGCCGCGCGCGCGCGCGTGTACGAATATCGCGTGCTGAATCGCAAAATCGCGTCCGCCTTCGAGTACCGCTACAGCTGGTTGGTGCGCGACCAGCTCGATCTCGACGCGATGAATCGCGCCGCGCGCATCTTTGTCGGCGAACATGATTTCGCCGCGTTCCGCTCGCTCGGTACCGACGTGACGACTACCGTGCGCCGCGTGATTTTGAGCGAATGGTCGCGCGACGCCGACGTTCTGCTCTACCGCGTCGAGGCGAACAGTTTTCTGCGACACATGGTGCGTGCGATGGTCGCGGCGATGGTTGATGTGGGACGCGGCAAGCTCACACCTGAAAAACTCGCGACGATTCTCGAGGGACTCGATCGCCACGCGGCTCCGGCCAACGCGCCGCCGGGCGGACTGTACCTCGTCGAAGTCCGCTACTGACAGCGGGTTCGTGCAGATGGCGCGAGAGTCAAGCGCAAAACCCTTGGGGCACAACGTGGTCGTGACGAGCCTGTGGAAAAACCATCACGATTCCTAGAAAAAAGAGCAGTTTTGTGTCGCGCGCACTTGAAATTGTCGCGGTACTCGTTCACCCTCACTGAAAGCCCGAAACCCGGGACGCAAGGAGGAGGATGATGACCCAGTCGCAGGTAGCAGCCTACATGGCTGACAAGCTCTCACTCACCAAGAAGCAAGGGAAGCAGGTGCTCGAGGAACTCAACGCATTGGTCGTCCGCGAGCTCAAGAAGGAAGGATCGCTGCGGCTGGCCGGCCTCGGGATCTTCCGCAAGCGCAAGACCAAGGCACGCATGGGCCGCAATCCGGCCACGGGTCAGGAGATCAAGATTCCGGCGCGCACCCGGCTTCGCTTCACCGCCGCCAAGGCGCTGAAGGACTCGGTTCTCGGAGCGAAGTAATCTCTCGGCTGATTTGAGAACCGCGGGAAACGGACGTGATCCGATTCTCGCGGTTCGCTTTTAAGGAGCGCTGCGAGATTTCGGAACCGGTGCCGGCTTCGCTGGGCGCGAAGCTGTCCGAGTTCCTTCCTGCCGCTCGCGTTGCTCGCTTCGTCAGGATGACAGCGGTCACTCTTTCGCGCCCGGTTTGCGCCGCGACGCGGGATTGCGCGCCTCCCGTGCGCGAGCGAGGAACTCGCGAATCCGGGTTTCATATCCGCGCTCGGACGGCTCGTAGTAGATCTTTTCGCCGAGTTCGTCGGGCAGGTAGTTCTGCGCCACCAGCGCGCCTTCGAAATTGTGCGGATAGCGATAGTCCTTGCCGTAGCCGAGTCCCTTCATCATCGGCGTCGGTGCGTTGCGCAAATGTAGCGGAACCGGCAGCGCGCCAAGGGTTTTTGCATCTTCGGCAGCAGCGCGCATCGCGAGATACGACGCGTTGGACTTGGGCGCACTAGCCAGGTAGGTCACGCCCTGCGCGAGCGGGATCACACCCTCGGGCATTCCGACAAAGTCCACCGCCTCCTTCACAGCGATCGCGATTTGCAGCGCGCGCGGATCGGCGTTGCCGACATCTTCGGACGCGAAGATCACCATGCGGCGCGCGATGAACAGGGCATCCTCGCCCGCCTCGACCATTCGCATCATCCAGTAAACCGCGGCGTCGGGATCGCTGCCACGCATGCTCTTGATGAACGCCGAGATCACGTTGTAATGCTCGTCGCCGGCGCGGTCATAGAGGAGCGCCTTCTGCTGCGCCGACTCGCGAATGTGTTCGGGAGTGATCAGTGTAGCACCGGCGTTCTGCGCGAACTCCGCGGCAATCTCGAGCGTGCCGAGCGCGCGTCGCGCGTCACCGCCGGCGTAGCGAACGATCTCGTCGATCGCGCCGACCCCTAGCTTGAGTCCGCTATTGCCGAGTCCGCGTTCTTTGTCTTCGAGCGCGCGATGCACCAGAGTCGAGACGTTCTCTTCCGAGAGCGGATGCAGCACGAGCAGCCGCATCCGCGAGAGCAGCGCCGAGATGACCTCGAACGATGGATTCTCCGTCGTCGCACCGATCAGAGTGATAAGCCCGCTCTCGACGTGCGGCAGAAACGCGTCCTGCTGCGCGCGGTTCCATCGATGAATCTCGTCGATGAACACGACGGTGCGCTTGCCCGCTTCGAGATCGTGGCGCGCGGCCTCGACCGCGTCGCGCAGATCGGCAACGCCCGACGTCACTGCGGCGAGCTTGCGGAATACAGCGCCCGATTGTTCGGCGAGCACTATCGCAAGCGTCGTTTTACCCGTGCCTGGCGGGCCCCACAGGATCATCGAGTGCAGCACGTGCGCCGCAACCATCTGGCTGAGAAACTTTCCCGGAGCCAGCAGATGCTCCTGGCCGACTATTTCGTCGAGCGTCCGCGGACGCATCCGATCGGCCAGCGGCTGGCTGAGCGGCGTACGCGGTGGAAAGAGACTCTGCGATGAATCGGCCTTGCGCCGTGCCATTTTTGAAAACTATCACAGTCGCCGTGTCGTTGCGCAGGTGGCATTGGCTGATCTAGCTTCATGGACGGGCTGGACAGGAGCCGGCACCACCTATGATCGTTGGCATCGATATCGGCGGCTCGACTACCGACGCCGTCATCCTCGAAAATGGCGGCGTGCACGTCGTGACGATCGAGGCCAACGACCCGGTCGCAGCGGCCGCGGGCGCACTCGGCAAACTTGTTTCGGATTTCGGCATCAAACTCGAAGAGGTCGAATGCGTGGCGGCCACCGGCGCGGGTTCGCGCATACTCACCAAGTCCCTGCTGGGCAGGCCGGTGGTCAAGGTCAACGAGTTCACTGCGATCGGAATCGGCGGCACCTCGCTCGCCGGACTCGAAAGCGCGCTGGTCGTCTCGCTCGGCACGGGCACGGCAATCGTGTCGGTCACCGGGGACAAGATCGCGCACTTCAGCGGCACCGGCGTTGGCGGAGGCACGCTGCTCGGACTCGCCAAGCACATGCTCGGCGTTTCGACAATCGAGCGGTTGGAGAAGCTCGCGCGCAAGGGCGACCTGCGACGAATCGATCTCAGCGTTCGCGACATCGCGGGCGGAGCGATCGGCGATCTGCCGCCGGGCACTACCGCCGCGAACTTCGGCAAGATCAGCGCCGACGCGACGCCCGAAGACAAGGCGCTCGCGATCATGAACATGATCACCGAATCGATCGGTGTGCTCGCGCTCGCGAGCGCGCGCGCCTGTGGCCAGGAAAATATCGTGCTCACCGGTAAACTGTCGCGACTGTTCCGATTCATGCAGGAGATGAAGCGTCTCACGTTTCCGTTCGGACGCCGCTTTGTCATCCCCGAACACGCCGACTTCGCCACCGCGATCGGCGCCGCGCGTCACGCGCGTCAGAACGGATAGCGCGTCGTCGAACCCGTCCGGCCGTTACATCTTTGCCTCGGTAGGATATAAAATTCGAAGATTCGCGCGTGCCTGCTTCGCGAGGTTTAATCACTGATGCCATCAGAGTTGCTCAAGGGATTTCGCGTGCTCGATCTGACCGACGAGAAGGGCGCGCTGTGCGGCAAGATGTTCGCCGATCTGGGCGCAGAAGTTATCAAGGTCGAGCCGGCCACGGGATGCTCGACGCGGCGTATCCCGCCTTATCTTGAAGATAAAGCTGACGCCGACCGTTGCCTTTATTCGATCGCGTATCATGCGGGGAAAAAGTCCGTGACTGCGAATCTTGCGACTGACGATGGGCGCGCGCTGGTTGCGGAGCTCGCAGAGAAGTCGGATTTTCTGGTCGAGTCGCATCAACTCGGTTATCTCGATTCGATCGGCCTCGGCTACGACGCGCTCGCGAAGAAAAATCCGCGCCTCATCTACGCGTCGATCACGCCGTTCGGCGACACTGGTCCCGGCAAGGATTACAACTGGGCCGACATCATCACGTGGGCGGCCGGCGGCATGATGTACCTGATGGGCGAGGAGGGGAAGCCGCCGATTCAGATGAGCCTGCCGCAAGCCGGATTGCACGCGGGCGGCGAGGCGGCGGTCGCGATGATGCTCGCGCACTACCCGCGTCAGATTGACGGGCTCGGCCAGCGCATCGTTGTCAACATGCAGGCCTGCATCGTGTGGACGTTGATGAACGAGCAGGCGATGCCGTTCCTGCACGGCAACCATCTTTCGCGCACGGGAGTTTTCGTCGGTTCGGCCGATGCNNTGGATGCGCGAGAAGGGATTCGGCTCCGACTGGATGCGCACCAAGGATTGGGTTTCGTGGGTGCCGGGCGTGTTCATGAAACTGACTGAGCAGGATCACTTTGAGATCAACGATCTGGAAACAACGATTCAGCGCTTTATGCTCACGATGACCAAGCACGAAATCTACACGCAGGGACTCAAGCGGCGTATCTTTCTCGCGCCGGTCGCGAACGTCGCCGATGTCGCTGCCGATGAGCAGCTCAAAGCGCGCGATTTCTGGACTGCCGTCCCGCACGACACGATCGGCCGCACGCTCACGTTTCCTGGACCGTTCGCGAAACTGTCCGCGACGCCGATCGGATCGACCACGCGCGCGCCGCGAGTCGGCGAGCACAATGATGAAATTTACCGCGGCCTGCTCGGCCTCACGCCCGAACGATTGAACCAGCTCCGAGCCGCCGGCTCGATTTAGCCAGGAGAAATTCGAGATGAGCCGTTTCGCCCTTGAAGGAGTTCACATTCTCGACTTCGCCTGGGTCGGCGTCGGACCGATCACGACCAAGTATTTCGCCGACAACGGCGCCGATGTGATTCGGGTCGAATCCGCCGCGCGGCCCGACGTGCTGCGAATCGGACCGCCGTGGAAAGACGCGATGCCCGGCATCAACCGCAGCCAGTTCTTCGCCAGCTACAACACCTCGAAAAAGGGAATCACGCTGGACCTGAGCAAACCCAAAGCGCGCGACCTCGCCAAGCGACTGGTGCCGTGGGCCGATATCATCGTCGAGAGTTTCACGCCCAAGGCGATGCGCAACTGGGGACTCGATTACGAGAATTTGCGCGAGCTGCGCCCCGACCTGATCATGCTATCGACTTGCATGCAGGGTCAGACCGGACCGAATGCGCTGTACCCCGGCTTCGGCCAGTTGATGGCCGCGCTGTCGGGCTTCTACTACATCTCGGGCTACACTCCCGGCTCGTGCGCGCCGCCGTACGGCGCCTACACAGATTTCATCGCGCCGCGATTTTCCGCGTTCGCGCTGCTCGCCGCGCTCGACTATCGCCGCCGCACCGGCAAGGGTCAGTACATCGACATGTCGCAGTACGAATGCGCGATGCAAAATCTCGCTCCCGCGCTGATCGACTACAACGCGACTGGCCGAGTGCTCGAGCCGCGCGGCAACGCGTCCGCGCGTTATGCTCCGCACGGCGCCTATCGATGCGCCGACGAGGACGGCAACGAGCGATGGATTGCGATCGCCGTCGCGAACGACGAGCAGTGGCGCGCAATGCTCTCAGTCCTTTCGTCAGATTCCAGTGACCCGCGCTTTAAGACTGCGGCTGCGCGCGTCGAGAATGCAGCCGCGATCGACGAGTTCGTCAATACGCTCACGCGAAATAACAACGCGCACGAGCTAATGGTGAAGTTGCAAGCTGCTGGCGTCGCCGCGTACCCGGTCGAGAACTGCGTGGACATTCACCACGACGACAACCTCGAGGCGTTCGGCTTCTGGCATTGGCTCGAGCACCGGGAAATGGGCGCGGCGCCGTACGAGGGACTCGAGCATCGCATGAGCCGCACGCCCGGGACGCTGCGCCATGCCGCGCCGATTCTCGGTCAGGACAACGACCAAGTTTTTCGCGGGATGCTGTCGCTCAGCGCCGACGAGATCGAGCAGTTAAAGAAAGAGAACGTGATATTCTGAGTTCCTCTCGCTGGTCATCGTGCGATACGAACTCAAAATTGCGCTTCGCTACCTGCGCGCCCGGCGCAAAGACGCTTTTATCTCGATCACGACGATCTTTACCGCCGTCGGTGTGATGATCGGCGTCGCCGCGCTGACGATGACGCTGTCAGTGATGGGCGGTTTCGAGCAGAACATCAAAGAGCGCGTGCTCAACCTCAGTCCGCAAGTCCAGATACTCAATTCGCAGGGATCGATCGACAACTACGACGATATCGAAAAGAAAGTTGCGACGGTGCCCGGCGTCAACGGCGCGGAGTCGTACATTATCGGGCAGGCGATGCTGAGTTCGGGGCGCGGAATCGGAGGCGTCGTCGTGCGCGGCATCGAGCCGGGCAATCCGGTCGTGGGCGCTCAATGGGGACGCTACATGATCGCGGGCGGCCTCGGCGATCTAGCGCGAAGCTACACAGTTCCGGTGGGCGCCGCGGGGCCGGCGGTTACAACCAGCGGCCTCGCGATTGGCGTCAGCCTTGCCAAAAAGCTCAAGGCCAAATCCGGCGATGCGGTTCGGCTGGTCGCGCCGATTATTTCGCCGGACGGATCGCTTTCGACCAAGAGCGCGCAATTCGTGATTGGCGCAATCTTCGATTCGGGCATGAACTTCATAGATACCAACATGGTCTTCATGAATCTGGCGAACGCGCAGGATTTCTTCGGCCGCGTCGGCAAAGTGGACGGGGTCGATATCCATCTCGCCAGCCTCGATCAGACCGACGCTGTCACCGACGCGGTGCGCAAGGTGTTTCCCGACCCGTATCGCGTGCGTAACTGGATCGAATTCAACGAGTCGGCCGCGGCGGGCTTCGCGTTGCTCAAGCGCGTCTATGCGCTGGTGCTGGTGATGCTCATCGGGGTCGCCGCGTTCAACCTGGTTGCGACGTTAATCATGGTCGTGATGGAAAAACGAAAAGATATCGCGGTGCTGATCGCGATGGGTGCAACGCGACGCGACGTGCGCCTGATTTTTGTGATGAAAGGGTTGATCGTCGGCGCTGCGGGAACCGCCGCTGGATTAATCCTCGGCGCGGTCGGATGCTTCGCGCTGGCGCGCTACCAATTCATTCACATCCCGCGCGAAATATACGGCATCTCGACGTTGCCAATCGAGGTCGCGCCTTCGAACTTCGCCGCCGTGGCGCTAGCCTCGATGGTACTGTGCCTGCTCGCGACCGTGTATCCGGCCCGGCAAGCGTCTCGAGAAATGCCCGTCGAAGTCTTCCGCTCCTAGCTCCTCATCAACCGCCCCACATCCGCGGACCGAAAAACTGACTACGGATTATTTGATGTGCGATTTGTATTGGTGGGGGGCTTGCCGGCGAGCTTCGGTTTTCGGACGACCAAAGTCTCATGACCGCGAACTTTGATCGTGCGGGCCGGGTCTGACGAAAAGTTCTGGCTCGGTCCGTCAGAATTCCGTGGCCGCGACGAAGTGCGCTTGCGCCGCCAGTTGCTGAGCTCCTTCGACAGTTTCGAGGCCAGCGAATCGTTGTCCTGGCCGTTCTCGGTCGATTCTCCGCTTTCCTTGAGGTCGCCCTCAAACTCCGCGGAACTCATTTGAGTTCTCTCTTCCTGTGACGTGGATTTGTCCTCCTTATCCTTAGGACTGTTTATGCAAACAGAATTTTAATTCTCGAACTTTATGTAGAAACAGTATTAGGCGCTCGCTTTCGCGGCTGCCTGGAATCATTAAATCAGTGGATAAGATTGTGTCTCGACTGCGTACCGAATCTGAATTTTATCGGCGCGTTTCGGCTTGGGATGATTATGTATGTGGGATTCTTTCAGGCGGATTTTCCGCCGGTCGGGTTTGTTTCGCCCGACCGGCGTTCAAGTCATTGTTGAGTTTGAGTCACAGTTTAAGCAAACAGGCTCTGCATGCGGAGCGCGAGGCCCATGTCGCCGGCGATTCGCAGTTTGCCGCTCATAAACGCGACCTGCCCGTTAAGCTTGCCGGTCGTCATATCGACGTAGTCCTGCGCGGTCATCGAGATCGTGATGCTCGGCGAAGCTGCCGGTCCTTCGTTGACCGTGCAGGTTTCGTTGTTGATGACGACGTTCCACTTGCCGCCGTTGTCGCCAGAGAGGTCGAACTGGTAGGTCGCATTCAAACCCTTCGCCGCGTCCTTGTTGAAGCGACTGGGCATCGCCGCGAAGATTTCTTTGGGGGTCGTAGGTGCTGCATCAGCCATGGAAAATTGAGTCCTCCTGATCGGAGCGGCGTATCCCGCGCTCTTTCCGCCATATAAGCGTTCGGCTCGAACCGTGTCAATAGTAACACCCCCGCGGGATCAATCAGAATCCGAACATGTTGCCGGGGATGACCCGGATAAGGTTACCCGCCACGTGAACCGGTGATGCGCTCTCGGTGATCGACACCGCTTGCTGCTTTTGCGCAGCGGATTTTACCGTGCCGTCGAGGTACGCGTCGTGGCCGATCACCTTAACGGTCACCGTGGTCAACCCCGCGGCGTAAAGCTGCGACGCGATCGCGGCCTGGCGCGCCTGCCAATCGGCGGTGTCAGTCTGGAGCGAATCGATTACGTTGCCCACGCCCGGCACATTGCGCACAACTTTTTCCGCGTACAGCCGCGCGTCGTTGTCAAACACCTTGCCGAAAATCGTCACGGTGCTGCCGCTGGTGTAGCAGTTCACACGGCGCGTCCTTGGATTCGACGACAGCACCGCAATGACCTGCTGCTGCAAGGTCATCGGCGGCGGCTTGGGCGCGCTCGCGACGTGATGACGCTT
>PMOH01000113.1 GCA_003161515.1 Deltaproteobacteria bacterium | reverse complement strand
ACCGCGAGCGTGGTGCCGCCGGCTGGCTCCGCGAAGATTCCTTCAGTGCGCGCGAGCAGTTTGATCGCGTCGATGATTTCCGGGTCGGTGGCGACGTCGCCCCATCCGCCCGAATCGCGCACCGCCTTTAGCACGTAAAAGCCGTCGGCGGGATTCCCAATCGCGATCGACTTCGCGATCGTGTCGGGCTTCACCGGGGTTATCAGGTCAGTGTGCTTGTGCAGCGCATGAATCACCGGCGCGGATCCTGCAGCCTGCGCGGAATGAATCTTGAACTCGCCGCTCTTGATCAGCCCGACTTCCTTCAACTCCTTAAACGCCTTCGCGATCTTCGGCAGAATCGTCCCGCCCGCGGTTGGCACCACGATGTGATCCGGCAGGCGCCAGCCGAGTTGCTCCGCGACTTCGAAGCCGAAGGTCTTCGCGCCCTCGGTGTAAAATGGACGGAGGTTGATATTGACGAAGGCCCATCCGTACTTGTCCGCGATTTCGCTGCACAGCCGGTTGACGTCGTCGTAGTTGCCGCGAATCGTGATCACCTTGGCGCCGTAGATCGTTGAGCCGACGACTTTTCCGGCCTCCACGCCAGTGGGCATGAAGATGTAGCATTGCAGTCCAGCGCGCGCCGCGTGTGCCGCGACCGCAGTCGCCAGGTTGCCGGTGCTGGCGCATGACACGGTGGTGAAGCCGAATTCGCGCGCCTTGGTGATAGACACCGACACGACGCGGTCCTTGTACGACAGCGTCGGATGGTTGACGGTGTCGTCCTTTATGTAGAGATGCTTCAAGCCGAGTTCGGCGCCGAGCCGCTTGCAATGCAACAGCGGAGTGAAGCCGGAGTTGGGGCCGACGACGTCGTTCTCATTGAAATCGACCGGCAACAATTCGCGATAGCGCCACAAATTGTGCGGACGCTTCTCGATCAGCGAGCGCGAGATCGCAGCGCGAATCCGCGCGTAGTCGTAGGTGACCTCGAGCGGACCGAAGCACGTCTCGCAAACGTGAAGCGGACTTATCGGATACTCCTGGCCGCACTCGCGACATTTCAGATTGGTGATGTAGCTCATCGTTTCCTCGATTCTGTTACTTGCCCTGCGAATCCGACTCGTGATGCCCCAGCTTCGAAGCACCGCAGCCGCATCCCGGGCGCGGACTGACCCCCGTAATACGCACCCGGCCAGTGCCGGACGCGTCGTATGTAAGAATTTTTCCTGAGAGTAACGGCTTTTGCGCGCGCGAGGCGCGCATCGCCTCGCCCGCTTGCATCTCGCCAATCGCGCCCGCGACCGGACCGACGATTCCCGCCTCGCGGCAACTCTGGATTTCCTCTTCGTCGGGCGGAGTCTCGAACACGCATCGGATGCACGCAGTCTCTGTGGGAATCACCGTCATCGCTTGTCCGGTCATCCGGACCACGCCGCCGTAAACAAAGGGCGTGCGCGCGGCGATACAGGTGTCGTTGATCAAAAATTTCGCGGCGGGACTATCAGTCGCGTCGATTACAAAATCATGCGCCGCGACGAATCGCGCCGCGTTGGACGCATCGAGCGCGACCGCGTGAGCCTCAACTTTGACACCGGGGAATCGCTCGCCGAGCCATCGCGACGCCGCATCCACCTTCGACTTACCGATATCACGATCGCGATAGATCACCTGGCGCGCGAGATTCGACACTTCGACCGGGTCGGGATCGACAATCGTCAGCCGTCGCGCGCCCGCACGCGCTAGCGACCATAATGCGGGGACGCCAAGTCCTCCGACGCCTACGATCAGTATTCGATCCGTTGCCACGTCTTCGCGCATCTCCCACTCGTCGAGAATGCAACGCGGTCAATCCGGATGATCGGTCGGCGACAAATCCTGCGAGGACGGTGAGACGAGGGATTTATACTCTCGCCTTATCTTCCAAGAGACTCTCACTAGGAGATCTCCTGCAGGAGTTAGCACCAGCACCCATCACGGGCCGGTTGCTGCGGCATCAGCGGGCCATGTCCCTCCGCCGCTCTCGATAAGGCTGCAATCGTTTGCAGTTGCCTAACGGTAATATGCGAACGCGTGCGTTGTCAATCGACCGACCAATCGGTCAGCTATCTGATACTTTCGTTTGCTACTCCGCGCATATTTGTCTATGTTCGCCGCATCGTTTTCGGGGGAACCTTGAGCGGGGATCCAATCTCGCAGACCCGCATGCGCGGATCTTGCGACGAACAGCGTTAGGAGATCGACTATGACCTCTCGATGGGCGGGGCTGGCTGTCTGTTTATTCATTGCGGGCGCGGGGTTGTCACTTTACACGGCCGGATGCGATCCATGCGCATCTTGTTCCAATGAAAATGGCCACAGGCCGACTCCTACTCCAACGGCGGCGCCGAATGCATGCTTGCCGTCGAGCTCTGTAGGGGTGCTGGTCCAGAGCACCAATGCAACCGTCTATGCTCCGCAGGGAAACTGGGGCGGAGGTACGGCCGCAGTTAAGGTCATACCGATTGAGACCAGCAGTGGCGTCGGCACCGGCGGTGCTCCGACTACGGTTGTGACAGGCAGCGTGCCGAATTCCTGCTCTTCTAACTCCAGTACCGGCACGACGGTATGCACCGGCAACAACACCGACGTTTTTCTGATCAACGGCACCACTCTTTCGAACTCTCTCACCAGTGGCGCGACTGGCACTCAAGGCTTTTCCGGCGGTTCGTGCATGAACTGCGGCGTGGTGGTGGATTCGACCACCAACAAGGCGTTGATCACGCTTGGCCTGGACACCGCCGGGACAGGTGGTTACCAATTCCTCGATCTTGCAGGCAACACATTTGAGACACCCATTCCTGCCGGAGGGCTGACTTCCGAAGACGCTTCGATCGACCCCGTTCGCCACCTGGTGTTGTCACCGAATGAGCAGGGAAATTACCAGATCGTTAATATTTCCACCGCGACGGCCGCCTTGTTCAACAATATCGACTTTGCAACCGGCGGCGAGCCGGATTCGGCGGCCGAAGACTGCACCACCGGCATCGCTTTGTCCACGCTCGAAGGCACGGGCAACCTGTACATCGCCGATCTGACCCAGGCGGTCTTCACGCCGGGGACGCCAGGTACATGGACGGACACCGCGAGCCAAACCCAGGTCTTTCCCGAGTTCGCAGGATTCGCGGCGGGCACCGACGGTATTGCGGTTGCTCCCGGCACGCACCTTGGCGTTGTAACGGGTGAGTTTGGCGGCAACCTGGAAGGCGTTATCCAGCTGCCGGCCACGTCAGGAACCGGAACGCCTGCGGCCGTCGATTGGGTGGCGTTCACCGTGCCCAACCTCCCTGGCGAGGCCGGCACATGGTCGCAGGGATTCGATCCCCATACGGTGACCGCGTACGTCAGCCCGAACAGCAAAAAGGCCTTCGGCGTATTGGAGAACGCTGACTTCAGCTTCCTGGCGGTGGTCGATCTCCAGGGATTGCTGAGCGCGCCGCGAACGGGTCACGTGGTGAACGAGCCGCTCCCGACAGGTCTGGTGACGTTTATCGCGGAGTAGCAGCTAGCGCGCGCCGATCAGCAATTCGGCAATCTGGACGCCGTTGAGCGCGGCGCCCTTGCGCAACTGGTCGCCGACGACCCAGAAGTTCAGCGCGTTGGGGCAGCTCAGATCCTCGCGGATTCGGCCGACGAAGCAGTCGTCCTGGCCCTCGACCAGGATCGGCATCGGGTAGCGATTCTGCGCGGGATCGTCGTACAGCCGGATTCCCGGGAAATGTGCGAACGCCTCGCGCGCCTCGGACGCCGAAATCCTGGTCTCGGTCTCCGCGTTGACGGAAATCGAATGCGC
>PMOH01000444.1 GCA_003161515.1 Deltaproteobacteria bacterium | reverse complement strand
CCGGTGTGATCGCCGACGCAATCGGGCGCGAGTTTTACTTTCTGCCCCAGCGCGATACTCAGATACTCGGCGACCGGCTTGAGACTGAGCTCGGCGGACCGCTCCTTGGGACGCCCGAGATGCGAGCAGAGCACGGCCGATCCGCCGTGTTCGAGAATGTACCGAATCGTGTCGAGGCTCGCATCGATTCGCGCCGGGTCCTGAATCTTGCCCTCGGCGATCGGCACGTTGAAATCGCATCGCACGAGCACTTTCTTGTTCTGGAACTCGAGGCGCGTGATCGGTACTACAGGCATCGCGGATTCGTGCGACTCAAAGCCGGTCAGCGACGAATGCGGCAATGTCCGCGAGGCGGTTCGAGTAGCCCCATTCGTTGTCGTACCACGAAAATACTTTCACCAGCCGCTTGCCGACCACTTTGGTCAGCGGCGCGTCGAAAATCGACGAATGCGGATTGCCGTTGAGATCGACTGACACCAGCGGCGCCTCACTGTATTCGAGAATCCCCTTGAGCGGCCCGTCGGCCGCCGCCTTCATCGCGGCGTTGACCGATTTCACCTCGGCGTCCTTCTCGAGCGTCGCGGTCAGATCGACCAGCGAGACGTTCGAGGTCGGCACTCGAATCGCAATTCCGTCCAGCTTGCCATTGAGCGCAGGCAGCACCAGGCCAATCGCCTTGGCCGCGCCGGTTGAAGTCGGAATCATCGAGACCCCAGCAGCACGCGCGCGCCGGAGATCCTTGTGCGGCCCGTCCTGCAGCATCTGATCCGACGTGTAGCTATGAACCGTGGTCATCAATCCGTGCACGACGCCGAAACTTTCGTGCAGCACTTTGCCAATCGGCGCGAGGCAATTCGTGGTGCATGACGCGTTGGAAATCACGTCGTGCTTCTTCGGGTCGTACGCATTCTGGTTGACCCCGAGACATAACGTGACGTCGGCCCCATCAGCCGGAGCGCTGATCACAACTTTTTTCGCGCCCGCCGAAAGATGCAGCGCAGCTTTGTCGCGCGCCGTGAACAGGCCGGTCGATTCGATCACAACCTGCACCCCGAGCTTGCTCCATGGCAATTTGGCGGGATCGCGTTCGGCCAGCACTTGCAGCGGCTTGCCGTCGAGAAAAATCGTGCCGCCTTCAACTTTGACCTCGTGGCGGAGCTTGCCGTGAATGGAATCGTATTTCAGCAGATGCGCCAGCGTGGGCGCGTCGGTGATGTCGTTGACGGCGACGACTTCAATGTCTTTTTTGGTCAGCGCCGCCCGCAGGAACATCCTGCCGATCCGCCCGAATCCGTTAATCCCGACTTTTATCGCCACCGCTCGATTCCTCCAACGCCCCGAACCTTAGATAAGTTCAGGCGCGATGTACAGATTCTACGCCGTACCGCGGCCCGAATGCAGGGGGAAGGGGAAATCACTTTATTTAATGTGAAAACCTCCGTGGTTTTCACGCTTTCCTGGGCAGGGGTGACCCCTGCACCCAGTGGAGGAAAGATGCGGGACTTCGTCCCTGTTCGAACTTTGTTGGGGGATGTTTCCCGTGGCACACGCTTCAGCCTGTGATTCTTTCCTGTATTTGCATGGACCAGAAAATCACAGACTAAAGCCTGTGCCACCAAAATCAAGAACCTTTGAGCAAAAGGGCGTCCTCGCCATTTTGCGATTAATACTGAGTGCAGGGGTCACCCCTGCTGAAACCCACGGAGGGGTTTCACGTTAAATATAGTATGTTCCCTCCTGATTCCCACGACCGTGCTGGTTTTGGCCGCGCCGATACCCTTATAATGGTGCGATTCTTGGGTCTCATGGCGGTTTTATGCTCCATCAGGTGAGCGGTGCTGGCGGGTTGGGGGTGGTTCAACTGGTGCTGGGCACTGGCCCGGTGGTCGCGGCAGTATTGTGGTTACTGGTTGCGTTCTCGATCGGAAGCTGGGGAATCATCCTTTACAAACTGATTCAGATTTCTCGCGCGCGCCGCGAGTCCGAAAAATTTATCGCGATCTTCTGGGAATCCAAAAATCTCGCCGCGATTCATACCGCCAGCGTCGGCCTCAAGCGCAGCCCGGTCGCGCAGGTCTTCCGCGCCGGCTACCAGGAGTTGCTGCAACTGACGCGCGCCAAGCGCCAGGCCGTAGGATCGGATAGCGGCTTCTCGACCGACCTGGGCGGCGTCGCGAACGTGATGCGCTCGATGAAGCGGCAGGAAAACGTCGAACTGACCAAGCTCGAAGCGGGAATCACGTTCCTCGCGACCACCGGATCGTCGGCGCCGTTTATCGGACTGTTCGGCACGGTGTGGGGAATCATGACGGCGTTCCTCGGCCTGTCCGCGTCGCATACGTCGAGTATCCAGGCGGTCGCGCCGGGAATCGCCGAGGCTCTCATAACGACCGCGGTCGGCCTGGTCGCCGCGATTCCCGCGCAGATGTTCTACAACTATTTCGTCGCGCGCGTGCGCGTGCTGGCGACCGAGATGGATAATTTCACTTCCGAATTTCTGAATATCGCCGAGCGTCATTTCCTTTCCTAGAGGCGGAACTCCGATGGCAATGGATTCAGGACAGGGCCGCGGGCAGATGGTTTCGCAGATCAACGTCACGCCGCTGGTGGACGTGATGCTCGTGCTGCTCGTTATCTTCATGGTGACGGCGCCGATTATTCAGCAGGGCGTCGAGGTCACGCTGCCGAGCGTCAAGGCCCAGGCGCTGCCCGGCAAGGAAGAGCAGTTCGTCGTATCGATCACGAAGGACAGCCAGATTTATCTCAACGACGCGAAGCTCTCGGCCGACGACCTGACCGGCAAGCTCAAGGCGATAGCTCAGGAGCGTCCCGATCGCCAGGTTTTTATCCGCGCCGACGACCAGGTGCCGTACGGTCAGGTGATCCGCACGATGGCGGCGATTAAGGCGGCGGGAATCGAAAACGTCGGGATGGTGACGGAGATGCCGGATAGCGGAACTAGTGGCGCGAAGTGAGCGCTGAACTTGGCATCACCGGATCATAATGGCGATGAGAATCCGTCGCGGCTTGGATACTTCGCGGCGATTTTCGTCTCCGCACTTGGGCATATCGCGATCTTCGCGTTCGTGTTTTTTATCGCGCTGCGATTTTTGCATCCCGCCGAAGCTCCGCCGCCCGCATACACGGTAAAGATCGTGGACAACATTCCAGCCGGCGACCTGGGCTCGCACCTGCCGCGGATTAATCGGCACGCTACCAACGAATCGAAGGGCGCCGCGCCCAAACCTGAAGAATCGAAGGTCAAGGCCGAGCCGGCCAAGCCAGAAAAACTCGCGCTCAACGACGAAAAAAACGCGCTAGTAACTGCGAAGGCGACTGAAGTGCCGACCGAAACTCCAACTCCCACGCCCGAGCCGACGATAGAACCGACTGTCGAACCGACGCCCGAGCCTACGGTCGAGCCCGGGCCGTCGCTCGAGCCCAATCTCGAAGCTACTGAAGAGCCAACTGCTGCGCCGACGCCCGAACCTACTCAGCAACCGACCAAACATCCGACCGCCAAGCCTACTCCCGAGAAGGCGCGGAATCGGCCCAAATCCGGATCGACCGTTGCGAAGATAGCCTCGACGCCGAGCGTCGCGCAGCGCATGGCGAAGCTGAGGCGTGAATTGCTCGAGCACCACATGAAGGATCTGGCGAACAACCCGCCGCCTGACGAGGAAGATCCTGGCGACGAGGAGATGGCCGACAACCCGCCGCCCACGGGTCCAGCCGGTGGCGGCCCGGTCGTCGCGCGCAATGCGATTGAAGGAAAAGGCTACGGCGTCGGCCCCGGCGAGGGAAGCGCCGGTATTCTTAAGGACCCGGAATTTCTGCTGTACTATAAAACTGTGCAGGATCAGATAAAAAAAGCGTGGACCTTTACCGGCGGCTCCAACGATTTGACCGCCACCGTCGATTTCGCGATCGGCCCCGACGGCACGCTCGCCGGATTGAAGATTGGCGCCAGTTCCAACGACGGCGCCTTCGATGATTCGGTGATTCGCGCGATTCGCCGCGCGGCGCCCTTCCCTGCGCCGCCGGAAAAGTTTCGCGATCAGTTTTCGTCCGGAATAAAAGCGGTCTTTCAGCTCGGCGAACTCAAGTCCTGACCGGTGGGCAGGTTGCAGGAGGTGCGGATGTCTTCTTTTATCAGTATCTATTCCCTTAGTGTTCAAACATGAAGCGGTTACTTCAGGGATGCGCTCTTGTCTGCGCGATCGTCTTAGCCGTATTCGGTCAAGCCGCGGCTCAAGGCACCGGCATCACGATGACCATCGCGGGACCGGGCGGCCAGCTCTCGCCGATCGCGGTGTCGGGCCTGAAAAATCTCGGCGGCGACGACGACCATCGTATCGGCAACGCGTTCGTCTCCACGCTGAGCCGCGATCTCGAGCTCTCGGGATATTTCCGATTGCTCGATCCGCACGCGTACATCGAGGATCCGCAAACCTCGGGCTTCGAGCTGGGACAGTTCAATTTCGCCGACTGGCGCTCGATCAACGCCGACTTCCTGGTCAAGGGTAGCGTCAACGGGAGCGGCGGCGGCTTGAAGGTGACCGCGTATCTTTACGACGTCTCGCAGCAACGCCGCGTGATGGGCAAGAACTACAGCGGCGACCCCGCCGACGTGCCGCGGATGGCACGCCGATTCGCCGACGCGATCCTCGAAGCAGTCAGCGGACAGAAGGGTCCGTTCGATTCCAAGCTCGCGTTCGTCTCGACCGGCGGCGGCCGCTTCAAGGAAGTTTACACCCAGTCGATCGACGGCCAGGATTTGTTCAAGCTCACCGGCAATCCGACTATCAACCTGTTCCCGAGTTTCGATCGCAGCTCGAACCATCTTCTGTACCTGTCGTACAAGAGCATGGAGCCGGCGCTTTACTTGGTGAACCTCAAGGCGCAAACCGAAACGAAGATCACCAGCACGCATGGCCGTGTGATCGGCGGGACGCTCTCGCCCGACGCTGAGCAAATCGTCGCCGCGATCGAACGCGGCGGCATCACCAATTTATTTTTGCTCACCCGCGACGGCGCCGAAATTCGCCAGCTCACCGACACCTCGGGAATCAACGTGAGCCCCGCGATTTCGCCCGACGGCGAGCGGATGGCGTTCACCTCCGATCGTTCGGGTACGCCGCAAATCTACCTGATGAATCTCTCGGGCGGCTCGCCGAAACGCATCACCTATAGCGGCGACTACAACACGACGCCCGCATTCTCACCCAAGGGTGACAAGCTCGCCTACCAGAGCCGCGAGAGCGGCCGTTTCGACATCTGGACGATTCCAGTCGGCGGCGGCGATCCGACTCAAGTGACCGATGGCAACGGTTCCAACGAATATCCGAGCTGGTCGCCCGACGGACGCTACCTGGCGTTCAGCTCGACCCGCGCACACAACTCGCGAATCTATATAATGATGGTCGGCAACCGGAAAATTATTTCCGCTTTGACGGAGGGTAATGGCAATGATTCCTGTCCAGCGTGGTCGGGGTGGTTGGGTGAATAGTCATACGACATTGGCCAAGGCGATGGCGATTGTGGGTGTTGC
>PMOH01000364.1 GCA_003161515.1 Deltaproteobacteria bacterium | reverse complement strand
ATCGAGCTCGGCGGCAAGCTGCCGATCAATCCGAGCGGCGGCCTGATTGGCGCGGGACATCCGGTCGGCGCGACCGGAGTGCGTCAGATGCTCGACTGCCATCGGCAGATCACGCACACCGCGGGCGACTACCAGGTCGAGAACGCAAAAAAATTCGCGATGCTGAACATCGGCGGCAGCGGCACGACCAGCTGCGTCTTCATCGTCGGCAAGTAGGCGCCCCGTGTCATCCTGACCGAAGCGAGCGCAGTCTTCGTCATCGTGAGCGAAGCGAGCAACGCGAGCGCAGTCTCTGTCATCCTGACAAAGCGAGCAACGCGGATGGTACGAAGGATCCTCGGGCCACTTCGCGTTTTTGTGTCATCCTGACGACCTGAGCAACGCGAGGGGGGACATGGCTTCTGGCTTCCGGACAGCTTCGCGTACGCGAAGCCGGTTCCGGTCTCTGAAAATCGCGCAGCGCTCCTTATGCCGCCGCTTTTCATTTGGCTCGCGCACCTCGGCACGGCACAATTCCGAGATGCCCAGGAAAACTCCCTTCATCCTCGTCGACGTGTTCGCGTCGCGGCCCTTCGGCGGCAACCAGCTCGCAGTCTTCACCGATGGAGCCGCGCTGAGCGCGAGCGAAATGCAGGAATTGGCACATGAGATGAACTTCAGCGAATCGACGTTCGTGATGCCGCCTGATTCTTCGGGCGCGCGGCGCGTGAGGATATTCACGCCGACGCACGAAATGCCGATGGCCGGCCATCCTACCGTCGGCACGACGTGGGTGCTCGCGAGTCGCGGCGAGATCGCGCTCAAATCTGCGAGTGTCGATGCGACGTTGCTACTCGGAATTGGGCCGGTGACGGTGACGGTCGAGAGTACTAGCGGCAAGCCGGATTTCGTATGGATGGCGCATCGCGAGCCGGAGTTCGGCGGGAAGCGTGACGATCGCAAGCAGATCGCAGAGGCGCTCGGAATCAATTCGGCGGACGTTCGGGACGATCTACCGATTCAGATCGTATCGACCGGCGTTCCCTTCATCTTTGTCCCGATCCGCACGCTCGACGCGCTGGCGAAGTGCGCTCCCAACGCATCGGCGCTGGCCGGACTGTTCAAGCCGGGCGAGCAGATCCTTCCCATATATATGTTCGTCGCCAACGAATCGGGCGAGTTCGCGCCGCGCTCGCGGATGTTCGCGCCGCATGACGGAGTTGCCGAAGACCCGGCGACCGGCGGCGCGTCGGCTCCGTTCGGCGCGTACGCCGCCACGTATGGATTGATCGATCCCGACCCCAAGGCCTCATTTCTAATCCAACAAGGCGTCGAGATGGGACGGCCGAGCGAGATTCACGTCCAGGTCGCGCGCAAAGACGGCGGTGCGTTCGCAATTCGAATCGGCGGGCGATGCGCGATCGTCGGCGAAGGTTCAATGTTCCTCTGACCCGCGAGCGCGGCTATTGTTGTCTCATGGATGAGCGCCAAATTCCGTCGGTCGGTGACGAGGCTCCCGAGTTCTCGCTCGCCGATTCGACCGGCGTCGCGCGCCGGCTCGACGATCTGGTCGCAGGCGGAATGTGCGTCGTGGTTTTCTACCGCGGACACTGGTGACCGTTCTGCCTCCGCCAGTTGGCGGACTATTCGGCGCATCTCGAAGACTTTCGCGCGGCGGGTGCGCAGCTGGTCGCGATCTCAGTCAATGACGCCGCGCGCGCTGAGCCGGTCCGCCAGGAACTCGGCATCAAATTTCCGCTGCTGTGCGACACCAGTCGCGCAGTCGTCAAAAAGTACGGCCTGCTCAACAGCGGAGAAAAAGGCGGCATCGCGTTCCCGGCGTCATTCGTGATCGATCGCGATCGCGTCGTGCGGTTCCGCGCGCTGGAACAAGTCGCGTCACGCGTCACCGTTGACCAATTGCTCGAACTCGTACGCGAACTCGGGCGTGGCGCCGAACCGAAAACCAAGCCGCGCAATAGCGGCGTGTTCCCCGGATTGATGTTCCTTCGCGCGACGATGAACGCGATGCGGCACGGCGTCCGTTCGCCGAACAAATAATCAACTTCACATCGCGGCGCGACGAGCCTATGATTCTGCGCGCGAGGACTTGCATGAACCGTCGATATCTTGTCGCGCTGTCGTTCTTCATCGCTGCTGCAATCGCCGCCTGCGCGGGCGGCGGTGTAACCGAAACGCCGCCGGTCTTCCTGACGAACCCGCAGGGGAGTCGGGTCGAAGCTCTTGCGATGACCACGGCGCGCGCCAACGCCGCTGCGATTCGGCTCCGCGACGGACGCGTGCTGATCTGCGGCGGCACCGCGACGGGACAAGTCGGCGGCGTGCTCTCCAGCGCCGAGTTGTACGATCCCGTTGCGCGCACTTTCGCACCAACCGGCTCGATGACAGTCCCGAGAGCCGGCCAAACGATCACGATGCTCCGCGACGGGCGCGTGTTGCTGACCGGCGGCGTTCAGAACGTCGGCTTCCGCTCGCAGCTCTCGAGTGCGGAGATTTACGATCCGGCCGCCGGCGCTTTCAGCGCGACCGGCTCGATGTCCGTGCCGCGCGAAGGTCATACGGCGACGATGCTTCGCGACGGCAGCGTGCTTGTCGCCGGTGGCAGCGACAACGGTATTCACACGCTCGACTCGGCCGAGATTTTCGATCCTTCAACCGGCACTTTCAGCCGCGCTGGTCATCTGCATCAGCCGCGCGTCGCGCATGTCGCGGCGCTGCTCGGTACCGGCAAAGTTTTGATCGCCGGCGGCGGCCGCGGTGGGATGCCAAGCGGTTACATCTCGTACGACACCGCGGAAATGTACGATCCGGCCACGCGCAGCTTCACCGCAGTGCGCGCGCACATGAAGAGCGATCGCGTCGGCGCTGCTGCGGTCAAACTCAATGACGGGCGAGTGCTGATAGTCGGCGGCAAGAGCGGGAGAGTCGTGACGAGTCGGAATCGCAACCTCTCTTCGCTGACGCCGCTCAACACGGCGGAGATTTTCGATCCCGAATCCGGCACTTTCATCCGGACCGGTGACATGAGCGCGCCGCATTACCTGGCGACCGCGACGATACTCGACAACGGTAATGTGCTCGTCGTCGGAGGATGGACTATCCGTGGGCCGCTGGTGGTCGGGATGCGCGACGCGGATCTCTTCCTGCCCGAAAGCAACCTGTTTTCGCACGTCGGCCAGACCAACGTCCCGCGCCTCACCAACACCGCGACGTTGCTGAATGACGGCGAAGTGCTGATCGCGGGCGGTGTTGCCGATAAGGCGTTGATCACTTCGTCGGTCGAATTTTATTCTCCGAAGCAGCATCGATTTCTGATGCTTCCGGAGACTTCCGCAGCCACAGAATGAACGACTTGCCGAAAAATACGTTGCCCGCATTTGAGCTGCGCGACGCGCGCGGGACGTCGCGATCATTTCCGTCCGCGCGAGCTGCGTTACTCTGTTTCGTCAAGGAAGATTGCCCGACGTGCGGCATGACGATGCCGCTGATCGAGGCCGCCCATCGCGCCTTCGGAGCGTCGGTCGATGTATCGGCGATAGGCCAGGACGCTGAAGGCAACGCAAAGCTGGTCGATCGATTTGCGCTGACGGCGCCGATGCTCGACGACTCCGCGCTCAAGGTTTCGTTCGAGTATGACCTCGATACCGTGCCGACGATCATCCTGGCGGATGCGCACGGACGCGAACTGCGCCGCTTCGTCGGCTTCGGGCGCGACGACTGGCGCGAGATGTTCGCCGAGTTGTCGCGACAGTCGAAGCTGCCGTCGCCCGCCGTCGATTGGAGTTCATATCCCGAGTCGCGCCCGGGATGCGGTTCCAAATCGGTCGAGCCGGGAATCGCGGAGCATCTTGAAGCGGAGGCGCGCGGCGATAAGTTGACCGCGCGCCGAATCGAGTTGGGCGACGCCGAAGACGTATTCGAATTCATGTTCGAGCGCGGACTGACCGACGGTTTGCCGGTAGTGCCGCCGACGCCCGAGCGCGTGATGTGGATGTTGACCGGAACCCGGCGCGATCCGCGCGACGTAGTCGCGATCGTGCCGCCGAACCTGGCGCCGGTGACGGTCGAGAAGGTCGCGGTCAACGCCGTGATGGCGGGATGCCGCCCCGAGTATCTGCCGGTCGTGATCGCCGCGCTCGAAGCGGTCTGCACCGACGAGTTCAACATCCACGGCATCATGTCCACGACCTGGGGTGCGACGCCGGTGATCGTGGTGAACGGCCCGATTCGCCATCGCCTCGACATGAACATGGGCATGATGGCGCTCGGCTACGGCACTCGCTCGAACGCGACTATCGGGCGCGCGCTGAAACTGGTGTTGCGCAACGTCGGCGGCGCGCGGCCGGGCGAGATCGAGCGCTCGACGCTTGGTGCACCTGGCAAGTTCACGACCTGCTTTGCCGAATGGGAAGAGCGCAGTCCGTGGGAGCCGCTGCACGTCGAGCGCGGCTTCAACCAGGACGAGAATGTCGTGACCGTGTTCGGACTCGAGGCGGGCTCGCGACAGATTGCGGATCAGACTTCGCGGACGGCGCGCGCGCTGGCCGGCAGTCTCGGCATGGGGCTGGAAGCATGTTGGCATCCCAAGCAGCACAACGCGGGCGAGATTCTGCTGGTCATCTCGCCCGAGCATGCCGACACGCTTGCGCGCGAGCGTTGGAGCAAGGCGCAGGTCCGCGCGCGAATCCAGGAAGTGACGTCGCGGCCGACGCGCGAGTTGATTCGCGACGACGAGAGCGGCGAAGGAATTCCGCTGAGCGCGCTGGGCGCGCCGACCGAAGAGCAGCTTGCGCTGAAGATTGCGAAGTTTCGCCGGCCGGAGGATATCAATATTATCGTGGCTGGCGGCAACGCCGGAAAATTCTCGGCGGTGTTCGCCGGATGGGTCTCAGGCCCGATGGGATCGTCCAGCGTCAGCCGGCGGATCGAGGAGGCAACGAAAACATGAAACAGGTGATAGTTGATCCGACCGACGAGCGGGTGCCGATTCGACGCACGCTGGCTGCGCGCTCTGACACAATTGTCGGACGCGTCGCGCTGCTCGACATCGCCAAGCCGCGCGGCAACGTGCTGATCGACCGGCTCGCCGAGCATCTGCAGGACCGTCTGCCGGGCATCGAGATCAAACGCTTTCGTAAACCAACGTTCACCAAGCCGGCGCCCGACGAGTTGCGCCGCCGGATCGCACAGGAGAGCGACTTCGTTATCGAAGCGCTAGCCGATTGAGGGTCATGCACGACGTGCAGTGTGCACGACTCCGTATGGTTCGAGATTAATAAGAAGCCCGCGGTCGTAATCGCGTCCAGCGAGTTCATTGACGCGGCGCAGCGCCAGGCGGACGCGCTGGGACTGCCGGAACTTCGCCGCGTGTTCGTGGCGCATCCGATCCAGGACGCGACCGACGACCAAATGCGCGCAAAGGCCGACGCGATCGTCAACGAAGTGATCGCAGCGCTTAAGAATTGACCTGAGTTGAGAACATGAAAAAGTCGGGCGCGAGCCAAGGCCAGCCGGCATCGGAGCTCATCTCGAAAAGGATTGCCGAACTCGGGGACTGGCGTGGGGAAACGCTTAGCAGAATGCGCGAGCTCATGAAGCGAGCAGTGCCGGACGTCGTCGAGGAGTGGAAATGGATGGGCACTCCGGTCTGGTCGCGCGACGGGATCATCTGCACTGGCGAATCCTACAAGAATGTCGTGAAGCTTACTTTCGCCAAGGGCGCGTCGCTGAAGGATCCGGCGCGTCTGTTCAACTCGAGTCTCGACGGGAACGTACGCCGCGCGATCGACATCCACCAGGGAGAAAAGATCAACGAGTCCGCCTTCACGGCGCTCGTTCGCCAAGCGGTCGCCCTCAACAGTTCCGGCAAGTCGAAACCTTCGAAAAGAGCGAAGTCCTAACTAAGGGATTGCGCCGCTGAACAGGTCCGACATCGGGTCCACTTGAAGATGGCCTCGACAGTCGCAAGGAGCGAATAGTGGGAATACCAGATAGAGTCCACTACGCAGTTGGACTAAGAGAAACGCTGCTGTCTTCACTCGCAAGATGGACAGAGCGTGGTTCGCGAGACACGCAAACAGTCAGAGCGCCGATTCGGCGCGCCGTATTGCTCCGGCACTGTATCCTAAGGTCTGCAGTACTTCACGAATGATGCCCTGCTTCTTCGGCGTGTCGTTGTTCGTAACAACCCAATAGTGGGAGTTAGGGATCTGCTTCGGGTTTGTGTGGGTGCCCGACGCATGCAGCTCCTGGTCGCTTAGCGCGAAGTATTTTCGGCTACGCCCAGCAATGTTCAATACGATTTTGAAGCGATCGCCTTCGCGTATCTGCACCCACTGCAGGAGGGAGAGAAACTTTTCCACCACTTGTCTTTGGGACCGAAACACCGGCGAGTCCAGAAACTGTGAAATCTCATTNNTCGTCGTCGATTTCGGGCGGGAGGATTGCAGGTCCCGGAAAGACCTGCAAGAATCTTACCGGTGGTCTTACTATCAGCCAGACGACAAAATTATCGACAAAGGGACAGGTCGTTCTTCCAAAGTCACTGAGGGCTTCTCATCGATGGAAGCCCGGCACTGAGTTCATCATCCAGGACCGGGACGAGGGCATTTTGCTCAAGCCGAAACCCGGCAGCAAGTCGCGGACTTGGGAGTCGATCATCGGCTGCGTCTCTTACGCGGGTCCGCGCAAGACCGTAAGGGAAATGGACGAGGCGGTTGCGGCCGAGGCACG
>PMOH01000419.1 GCA_003161515.1 Deltaproteobacteria bacterium | reverse complement strand
CGAACCGCCTCTCCTTGCTGGAACAGGAGAGCAATCAATGTGCCACGACTGATCGATCAATTGTGTACTGAATAGCTCTGCCCCTTCTCTAGTGCGTCAACTAAATACTACAAATTGTAGAGCTACTGCAACATTTTTTGTCGCTGACGCTACTTATTTAGTTCCTCGGTTGGCAGAAGTGAGCGGAATCCGCACGGCGTATACCGCGATCCACCACTTCAAAACTCCAGGAAATGGGTCTAACGGTGCGTCAGTGTAGCGCGTATCCAGCCGCCGCGAGGCGTCTGGTGAGATTGCAGTGAACGCGCGCGACAAAGTATTGCCGCTACAACGTCAAAAGTCCGGCGAATTAACTTGGAGGGCCAGCCTCTTTAGATCGAATCGGTGCTGGCTGGTTCCGCGATCACTTTGTTCTCGAGCTTGCCAATCTTCTCGATCTCGATTCGCACTACGTCGCCCGCCTTCAGCCATTTTGGGGGATTCATCGCAGCCGCGACCCCGCCGGGTGTGCCAGTCGATACGATCGTCCCGGGCAGCAGGGTGAACACCGTCGAAAGCGTCTCGATCTGCGCAAAGCAATCGAAGATAAGATTCTTGGTGTTCGAATGCTGGCGCTGTTCGTCGTTCACGAACGTCTTCAGGTCCAGCTTGTGCGGATCGCCAATCTCATCTGGCGTTACGATCCACGGACCAATCGGCCCGTGAGTGTCGAACGACTTGCCCAGCGTCATGGTTGGCGACCGTCGCTGCCAGTCGCGGACGCTGACGTCGTTTACGATCACGTACCCCGCGATTACTTCGTGGGCGCGATCGCGCGGCACGTGACGGCATCTATGGCCAATCACGAAGCCGAGCTCGCCTTCGTAGTCCAGCGCCGATGACGCGCGCGGCAAATGAATCGGATCGCCGGGCCCGGTCACGCAGCTAGATTGCTTGTTGAAAAACATCGGAAACTCGGGGCGCTTCATCTTGGTTTCTTCGACGTGGTCCGCGTAGTTGAGCCCGATCGCGAGAAACTCCGGCGGCCGCGCGATCGGCGCCTCGAGCTTGACGCTCTTGAGCGGGATTCGGTGTGCGGAGTTTTTCACCGCGCCTGCCGCGCGATCGATCGCACGCGGCCCCGCGATAAGAAACGCGATCATCTCGCGCGGCAGCTCCGTGACCGCTGCCGCAAGGTCAACTATCGAGTCCTCGACGACGACGCCTAATCGCGTCGTCCCGCCATGGGTGAAGGTCGCAAGTTTCATTCGACTCCATCCGCTCCGGTTCGTTCCGTGAAAATTATTTTCAGATTATCGGTTGCTGCCAACCAGTCGCCGCATCGTTTCGGGATCGAGGCCCTTGGTGACGTCGTATCTCTTCAGATCCGACTCGGGGACGCCGGCGTGAAAGTCGCGCGCAAGATCGTCGGGATTGAAGCTCACGCCGATCGGATTCTTCGCCATCGCGTCGCTCTGGAAAAATCCCTTCAGCTCTTCGACCGAATCGAAATTGTCAATTTGCAGCTCGACCCGATTGCCGTCGGGATCGCGATAGTACATCGAGGTAGTCGGTCCGTGATTGATCGTCACGACCGGGATGATGCCGGCCTGCTTAAGCCGTTCGTAGGTGTAAACCAGGTCGCCGAGATTCGCGTAGGTGTATGCGAGATGGTCCAGCCCGACCGAGTGGCACGGTTTATCCTCGAGCCCGGGCACGGCCGCGATCGCAATCCGGTGATGCTCGTCGTCGTAGGTCATGAACGCGAGCATGCCGTTGCTGTGGACGACTTCGGCCTCCAACACGGTAGTGTACCAGTCGACCATCGGCTGGAATTGCTTGGTGGCGAGCACAGCGTGCGCGAATTTTGCGGGCACCACGCGCCGGGTTCCGTTTCCATTTCCATTGACGGCTGCGGACATGGCGAGTCCTCCTTCGACGGCGATGCGACCCGGCGCGGGTGCCGGTGTCGCTACCCTCTTATTGCAGTGATCGACCCGCCGGACAAGGAAGACGAGGTACTTTCGAGCACGCAAAAGAACACCAGCCGATGCGTGCCCCCCTTTGGGAACGCATCGGCTGGTGTGGGACTTGGGAAACTTTCTAATTCCCCGGCTCGCTTTAAATTTTCCTGGCGGGGGCTCCGTTCATCACAGAAACTCCCCGCCAGGGCGCGCTCGGGGGATTGACGCCTTTACAAAAGGAACCAGCAGCTTGCGGCCGCGATGTAGAAGACGGTGACTGCCACCAATGCGAAGACCGCGATCTCGTCGAGTTGGTCGCCGAGGCGGGCCTTGAGATCTTTGNNGCCCCTTCATTCAAATAGGCGTTACATTCGATTGAACAATTTGTTCAATGTGTTGAAGGGTTGTGGGGATGTCGCTAAGTAGCTGAAAAATCAGGAGATTCGTGGCATTCTCGCTCTTTGTGTCATTCTTCTGTGTGTCATCCCGAGCGTAGCCGAGGGACCCCGGATCTTTCTCGACGCTGGCCGACGCACCCCAACCTCGGCGCATGCGAGCTGCTTGCATGGCTAAATCCGGGATTCTTCGCTTCGCTCTAGAATGACACAAAGAAAACCCCACCGGCGCCCTCAATCTTGTACCGCCGCCCCACAATCGGCACAGTCTTGCTATAAGAAGGGCGCGGCGTGACCAGGAACGGGAACTTTTTCAATCTCTACAATCACGATTTTGTGAGAATCGCGGTTGGAGTGCCGCCCATTCGCGTCGCCGACCCTACCTACAACAGCGAACAGACCATCGCCCTGATTCGCGATGCCGCCGAGCGCAAGGCAGTACTCGCACTGTTCCCCGAACTGGGGCTGAGCGCGTATTCGTGCGACGACCTGTTTCAACAACGCGCACTGCTCGACGCATGCCTCGACGCTATCGCCGCGGTGGTCGAGGCGACCAGTAAGCTCTCGATCGTCAGCGTGGTCGGCGCGCCGCTCCAAATAGACAATCATCTATATAACTGCGCGATCGTGATACATCGCGGAAAGATTCTCGGCGTCGTGCCGAAGACGAATCTCCCGAACTACCGTGAATTCTACGAGCCGCGCCAATTCACCTCGGCCGACGCCGCGACCCGCGACGAGATCGATCTCAGTGGCCATCGCGCCGTCCCGTTCGGCAACAACCTCATCTTCCAGCACGAGGATCAGCCGCTGCTCACCTTTCACGCCGAGATTTGCGAAGACCTGTGGGTGCCGATTTCGCCGTCGTCATACGCGGCGCTCGCCGGCGCCACCGTGCTGCTCAATCTGTCCGCCTCGAACATCACGATTGGCAAGGCCGACTACCGACGCTCGCTGGTCGCCAGCCAATCCGCGCGATGCCTCGCCGCCTACGCATACTCGGCAGCCGGCGTCGGTGAATCCACCACCGACCTCGCCTGGGACGGCCACGCGTTGATCGCCGAGAACGGCAACATCCTCGTCGAGTCCGAGCGCTTCAAGGATCAGCCGCAGGTGGTCTGCGCGGAAATCGATCTCGAACGACTGTCGCAAGAGCGGATGCGGCAGAACACGTTCGGCGACACCGCTCAGCGCGAGCACGATCGAATCCGGCGCTTTCGGCGGATCGCATTCTCAAGCGAGTTGCCGCGACGCGGGAAGATGGCGCTGCAGAGGCGCTACGAGCGATTCCCGTATGTGCCGTCGGATCCCGCGACCCGCGACGAGCGATGCGCCGAAGTTTTCGACATCCAGGTCCAGGGACTCTCGACGCGCATCCGCTCGACCGGCCTCGAGCGCGTCGTAATCGGAGTCTCCGGCGGAATCGATTCGACCCACGCGCTGCTGGTATGCGCGCGCGCAATGGATCGTCTCGGCACGCCCCGCAAAAAAATTCTCGCCGTCACGATGCCCGGCTTTGCCACCACCGAGCGTACTCTCGATCAGGCGCGCCGCTTGATGAAGTCGCTCGGCGTCTCGTCCGAAGAAATAGACATCCGGCCGAGCTGCATGCAGATGCTCAAGGACATCGGGCATCCCTATGCCGAGGGCAAACAGGTTTACGACGTCACTTTCGAGAACGTGCAGGCTGGCGAGCGCACCAGCCATCTTTTTCGATTGGCCAATCTGCGCGGCGGCCTCGTGGTCGGCACCGGCGACTTGAGCGAGCTCGCGCTCGGATGGTGCACTTACGGCGTCGGCGATCACATGTCGCATTACAGCGTCAATGCGAGTGTGCCGAAGACGCTTATTCAGCACGTCATTCGATGGCTTGCGCAAACCGAAAGCCTCGGCCGCGAGACCAGCTCGACGCTGCTCGAGATTCTTGCGACGCCTATCAGCCCTGAGCTGATTCCCGGCACTTCGGAGGACGGCCATTCGACCCACGACACCGAGGCGACCATCGGGCCCTACGAGCTGCACGATTTTTTTCTCTACTACACGTTGCGCTTCGGATACCCGCCGCCGAAGGTCGCGTTCCTCGCGTACAATGCGTGGCGCGACAAGAACGCGGGCGAATGGCCGGACATCCCGCTCGATCGCCGCAACCAGTACGACCTCGCGACCATCAAAGGGCACCTGCACACGTTCCTCTACCGCTTCTTTCAATTGAGCCAGTTCAAGCGCAGCACGATTCCCAACGCGCCCAAGGTCGGTTCCGGTGGATCGCTGTCGCCGCGCGGCGACTGGCGGGCGCCGTCGGACAGCGAAGCGACCGCATGGCTCGAGCAATTGAAGTCGATCCCCGACAAAGATTAATCTCCTCATCGAAAATTCTCTTTTCAGTGATTTGATCGAGGGCAGAGCGCGTGCCTGCTCTGAAGGAGTGAGATGCTCAACGCTTTGCGAACGACACTTGCTTTGATTGCGATGACCGCAGCGATTGCCGCCCCCGCGTATCCGCAGGAAGCTCCGAAACCGCAGGAATCGCCGTGGGCGATGCGCGCGCCGGCCGCAGTGCCGCAGGGTGCGCCGACTCTCTCGGCCGAGCAACGTGCGGCCATCGAGACCGCTGAGAAGGGAACCCCCGCGCAACAGGCGTTCGCGCATAAGGTGGCCGACATTATGCACCGGAAGGACTACGCCGCGATGAAGCAGGTGTTCGCGCCGTCCACTTTGAAGTGCATCGGCAAAAATGACGACTTTCTTGAGGACCGGATCAAGCGGCAGTTCGAGCTTCCGATCAGCCGGCAATTCAAGCTCAAGATTACCAAGCTGCCCGAAAATATAGTGGGTCAGTCGAAATACGCGACCTACCCGATGCTGCCGACTCATCTGATGGGCATGGACTTCACCGCCGACGACGGCAATCACGACACCGTGAATCTCCCGATCGGAGAGGAAGATAGAAAGTGGTACGAGGCGCAACCATGTCCAACCGAAGCCGGGATGGATCGGTTTGCCAAGCTGCAACACATGAAGGCGGTGCGGCGCGAACATGCGAAGCAGGCGGTCACGCAGGTCAAGGATCCGGTCAAGTCGCAGTTGCTCGCGCTAATCGGCAAGCACGACAGCGTCTCCGCGTGGAGGCTCTGCATGAGCTCGATGCATTTTGATTTTCCAACCTGCCGCGGAGTCGTATCGATCCTCGCCGGCCACCCGGACTACGAGTAGCGCCACGAAAATCGGACTTCATCTGCCGCAGATCGGCGCCTCAGCGAAAGAAATCGCGGACGCCGCGGTGCGCGCCGAACAAGCCGGCTACGAATCGATCTGGGTCAGCGATCATATGGTAGTGCCTGAGTCGGGCGGACGGCTGCCGCCTATTGAAATACTGGAACCGATCGCGACGCTCGCGTACGTAGCCGCGCTCACCACTCGAATCAAGCTCGCCACCAGCGTGATCGTCGTGCCCTATCGCAACGCGATTCATCTCGCCAAGGAACTTGCCACACTCGACCGGTTGTCGTCGGGCCGCGTCATTGCCGGAGTCGCCAGCGGATGGCTCGAAGCCGAATTCCGCGCACTCGGCGTATCCTTCGAAAAGCGCGGCGCCTACACCGACGAGGCGATCGCGCTGATGCGCGCGGCGTGGTCGTCGGCCGTTCCCGAATTTCACGGCGAGTTTTTCGATCTCACCGGCATGCGTTTCGGCCCGCGCCCCGCGGCCGGCAACATCCCGATCTGGGTCGGAGGCATAAGCCGTCGCGCAATCCGCCGCGCCGTCGAGTTGGGCGACGGATGGCATGGGACGCGGATGAATCCCGACCAGGTCGCGGAGCGCATCGGATGGATTCGCGATCTCGCCGCGCGCCGCGGCCGCACCCTCGAAGGCTTCGCCATCAGCCATCGCGTGTATCTCGGCTTTGCGCCGAAATGGACCGACACCGGCGGTTACGTCGAAGGCATCCTGGCGCCGCCCGCCGAAATCGCCGACTACCTGAATCGCTTCGCAGCAATCGGAGTCGATGAAATCCTTATAAGCCCCCTCGGCACCGACCCCCTCACAAAATTCCTGGACCGCTTCGAAACCGAAGTCCGCCCCCACCTGGCGTGAGGCGCCGGCTTGCCCGTACTGCGACTGCTCTGTAAACTCGTGTCGCTTTCACTAGCGATGTAAGGGGTTCTGACGCTTAGAGTAATCGTCGCACCGTCTGTGTCTCGCGGACGGTTGCAATTCGTGGAAAGACAAGCTTGACGACATCCACCATAGTCGCCTCCAAGGCTCAGGTTGGCCGGCCGGACGCCCTCGCCGACAGTCGCGCCGACGCGCCGGCGCAGAGCACGCTGCGCGCCTACTTCGCGATGCTCGTGAACGTCTCGCGCTGGCATCTCGTCGGCGTGATCGTTGTGACGGTGCTGTTTTCGCTGAGCGAGGGCATCGGCATTGCGCTGCTGCTTCCTACTCTGCAAATCGCGGGCTTCAATATGGCCGGGCAGGGCGAGGCGGGCCGCTATGCGGCGATGCTTTCGAACGCGTTTGTCGCTATCGGACTTCATCCGACGCTGATTCTTCTGCTCGGCGTATTCGTGACGCTGGTCGGCGCGCGCACCGTGCTCGGACAAATCCAGAGCGTCGGGATGTACGCGGTGCAGCAGGAAGTCGAGCATCACTTGCGTCGCCGCATCTACCATTCTATCGCCGACGCCAACTGGCTATTCGTATGCCGCAGCCGCGCGACCGACTTCACCCACGCACTGACCCACGAAATCTACCGCGTCGGCAACGGCACCAACGTCGCTCTCGTATTCGCCGGCGAAGTCGTCCTCGGAATGCTCTACATGGCGATCGCGTTCGCGCTGTCGGCCGGGATGACTGCGTTGGTGCTGATCTCGGGCGGAATGCTGACCTTCGTTTTTCGCGGCCGCACGCATGCGATCGAAGAGCAGGGCGAGGAAGTCTCGAGCACTAACAAATCGCTCTACGCCGCTACTATCGAGCATTTGCAAAGCCTCAAAGCGGCCAAGACTTACGGCGCCGAGGAACGCAATTTTTCGATCTTCTCCGGCCTCAGCTCCGACGTCGTCCGCGCTAACGTGGAGGGCGCCCGTCAACAGGCAGTCGCCGCGACCTGGTTCGAACTCGGCTCGGTCGTCATCCTGGCGGTGGTGTTGTACGTGTCGATTCGGGTGCTGGCGGTGCCGCCCGCGTCGATTCTGATCCTGTTGCTGCTGTTCGCGCGCGTGATGCCGCGAATCATGAGCGGCCAGAGCCACTATCGTGCCTTCGTCAACTCGCTGCCGTCGTTTGCGAACCTGCTCAGTATCGAAGCGCGATGCAGTTCGGCGGCCGAGCCCGCGGCGCATCCGCACGATCGGATGTCGCTCACCAGCGAGCTTGCCGCTGAAAAAATCTCGTTCACCTACAGCGAAGGGCGCGTGGCCGCGGTACGAGACTTGAGCCTGGTGATTCCGGCGGGCAAAGTCGTCGCCCTGGTCGGACCGTCGGGCGCAGGCAAGAGTACTATCGCCGACATCCTGATGGGCCTCGTCCTGCCTGATTCGGGAACGCTCAAACTCGACGGCCGGCCGCTCGGACCCAACGACGTGCGGGGATGGCGCGATCAAATCGGCTACGTGGCGCCCGACACGTTTCTGTTTCACGATACGATTCGCGCAAACCTCGAGTGGGCGCGGCCCGAGGCCAGTGAGAAGGAAATGCTCGAGGCGTTGCGGCAGGCGTCGGTGCTCGATTTCGTCGTCGGCCTGAAAGACGGACTCGATACCATTGTCGGCGACCGCGGCATGATGGTCTCGCAGGGCGAGCGCCAACGCCTCGCACTCGCGCGCGCGTTCTTGCGCCGCCCTTCGATGCTGATACTCGACGAGGCGACCAACAGCCTCGACTCAGAAAACGAAGGACGCGTCCTCGACGCGATCGAAAGCCGCCGCGGCGAACTCACCGTCGTCCTGATCGCGCATCGCCTCTCGACCATCCGATGGGCCGACCTGATTTATGTCGTCGAAGGCGGCAAGGTGGTCGAGTCGGGCGACTGGTCCTCGCTGAGCGCACGGCGCGACGGCCGCTTCCGCGCGCTCTGGGAAGCGCAAAGCCTGACCATCTAGGCAGGGGTGACCCCTGCACCCAGTATTAAGAGAATCGCACTGTTGACAACTGTCACTGCTGCGAGTGATTCAGCGGTTCACGTCACATTCTATTAATCCCTGACTAATTGTTCCGACATGAACCTCAACTAGGGTGACGCCGTTCGTTGAGCCCGGTGTCTATGTACGTTGGATGCCGTTCAGCGACGCCAACGATCGCCTGTGGGAGGGGACATGAACATTCGATCGGGTATATCGTCGTTTCTTTTGCCGGCTGTTGCCGCCGTCGCGCTGTTTTTGAGCGGATGCGCTCAGGAGCGCGAGCTTTCATGGTGCACCGTCTACGGCGCAACTGCGGGAGCGCTGATTGGCGCCGGCGCCGGCTTCGGTATCGGCGAGGCCAGTGGAGGCAGTGACGGCTCGCGCTCGCGGCAAATCGCAGGAGCAGTAGCGGGTGCTGGAATCGGCGCGGTAATCGGCGGCGTCGCGGGTCATTACTATTGCGATCCGATCGTTCAGCCGCCGCCTCCGCCACCTCCTCCTCCGCCGCCACCACCGCCTCCACCGCCGCCTCCGGTCGCAGTGAAGGAGAAGCTGGTGCTCCGCGGCGTGCACTTTGATTTCAACAAGTCGAACATCCGGCCCGGCGACGCGGCCGTGCTGGACGAAGCTGCGTCAACTCTGAAGGCCAATCCCGACGTCGACATCGACGTCAACGGCTACTGCGACGCGATCGGCGGCGTCGAGTACAACGAGAGGTTGTCCGACCGGCGCGCGGATTCGGTCGTGGATTACCTGGCCCGCGCGGGAGTCAATGAAAGCCGGCTACATCCGCACGGCTACGGCAAGACCGGCTTCGTGGCGACCAACGACAATGCCGAAGGACGCGCACAAAACCGCCGCGTCGAACTGGTCCCCGAACAATAACCGCATACGAAAGCGCGGGGCGCTCGCAATCAGCGAGCGCCCCGCAACTGTAATCCTTGGCGCTCCGCGTGTGGTTGATCCGGCAACCTGCCTTCAGCGCCCTTTACGCAAATACCAAGGAACCTTGACGATCACGATTCGGCGGTTCCCCTGCGTCAGCAGACGAGCCGCGAGAATCTGGGCGCGCTGGTTGTGAAGAAAATATTGATACCATTGCCGTTCGACAAGCTCCGGCACCAGCACCGCGATGGTGCGATCCGGATTGTTCCGCTCGATCTCCAGGACGTGATCGATAATCGGCTGCACCACGAATCGGAACGGTGAGTTGAGCACCGTCAGCCGCGGGATTGCCTGCTTCGCCGCACGCGCCGGCTCTTCCACGCGCGACGCCCAGGCCCGCTTGAGTGAGTTGGTACTGTCTTCGCTTTCGATATGCAGCACTTCGACCTCGCGCGACAGCGTCATCGCGAGCCGCAGAGCGTTCTCCGCGACCGTACTCCATTCGATGATCGGCACTATCACAATGGGTTCCTGCAGATTCTCGAGCTTAAGATTGCCGGGCGCGGCAATTTCCCGGTCGATTCTTCGATAATGACGGCGGACCGCGAGCATCACGACGATCAGCGACGGCACCAGCAGCACCACCACCCAGGCGCCGGCCATGAACTTGACGACCGCCATGACCACTACTGTGACGCCGGTCGCGAGTGCTCCCAATCCGTTCACTGCCATGCTGGCACGCGCGCCGCTCCCCTGCTTCTTCCACCAATGAGCGACCATCCCGCTCTGGGACAGGGTGAAGGCCAGAAATGCTCCCACTGCGAACAGTGGAATCAGCCGGTCGGTGACGCCGTCGAAGACGATCAGCAGAATTCCCGACAGGATCGCGAGGAGCCAGATGCCCTCCGAATAAACCAGCCGCCGCCCCTGGTTGCTGAACGAGCGAGGCAGAAAACCGTCCTCAGCCACCGCGCGGCAAAGTCTCGGGAAGTCGGCAAACGAAGTATTTGCCGACAGGCACAGTACCAGCAGAATCGAAGCGATACTCACCCAATAAAAAATCCCGCGGCCGGCGACCGCGCCGATCAGTTGAGACAGAACGCTCTGGTATTGCGCGGTCCCCGGGTCGGTCGCGCCGACCTGGTAGGCATGCGCGAGATACGCGATGCCGAGCAGCAGCACCATCAGCATGACGATGATGATCGTGAGAGTACGGCGCGCGGCCGGCACCACCGGCTCGCGGAACGCTTGAACGCCGTTGCTGACCGCCTCGACCCCCGTCATCGCGGTGCAGCCACTCGCGAACGCGCGCAGCAGCACCCACGCGCCCAGGGCTTCGGTGGCCTTGGCGAGATGCGGCGGCGAAATCACGGGATGCGGATGACCGCCGGCGGAAATGGTCGCCAGCACGCCCCAGACTACCAGCGCGCAGAGGCTCAGGATGAAGGCGCAGGTCGGCAGCATGAACAGCGTGCCCGCCTCGCCGATGCCGCGCATATTCACGAAGGTCAGCAGAATCAATACGACAAGGCACAGTGCGAGCGTGTAAGGCTGCAGGGCCGGTACAGCCGAGATCAACGCGCCGATGCCGGCCGAGATTCCGACCGCGACATTCAGCACGTAGTCCGTCATCAGAGCGGCGGCGGCCAGCAGGCTGGCGTTGGTGCCGAGGTTTTCACGCGCGACGGTATAAGAACCGCCGCCATTGGGATACGCCGCGATCGTCTGCCGGTAACTGAAAAAGACGATGCCCAGCAGAATCACGATCGCGACGGTGATGGGCAGGATTAAGGTCAGTCCCGCGGCGCCGAGCGGCAGCAGTACCGTCAGTGCGGCCTCGGGGCCATATGCGGCGGAACTGAGCGCATCGAGTCCGAAGGTGGGCACGCCGGCTGCGGTGCCGATGCGTTGTTCGCCCGCCTCGTTGGAGGCAAGCGGGCGTCCTAGAATCGTATCGATCAGCGACATTCAGCGGCCGTGACTTCGCGCACAAGGGCGCCCGAGCGCATACAAGTAGTGCGAGAGGGGGGACTTGAACCCCCACGCCTTGCGGCACTGGATCCTAAGTCCAGCGCGTCTGCCATTCCGCCACTCTCGCGCGAATTAGAAAATATTGGAAAACTGCCTGGCGTTGAAGGGCCTGTCCTGCGATCACTTGAAAGCGCGGAACCTAACCCCTATCCCTTCCTTAGTGGGAAGGGGAACCGGATTTTTGCTGACCGAGCAAAGTAGTGCGCTGCGCGCAACTTTGCGATTGACCTTGGGTGCAGGGGTCACCCCTGCCCAAGGAGGTGTGGAACCCACGGCGGGTTCCACTACGATCGAGTTCGAATGCCGCCGCGGCTTTACTGGATAACTTGCTGGGTCGGAGTCGGCCCCGCCTTCGGCGTTGCCCGGATGTGCTCGAACACCGTCTTGTTCGCGGTTGAGAGCTGCCCGATCGCGGTCAGGATTCTTTGCGACATTTCGTCGGTCGCCGTCTTGCCGACGCGAAACACCGACGAGTCTTCGTACACCTCGCCCGGCAGCCGGTCCGCATAAATGGTGAACGTGACCGACACCGCCGACATCGTGCCCGTGAGCTTGCTGTCGATGCCGGGCAGTCCGGTGAACATGTCCACGCACCACAGATGCACCCCGATGCCGAGCGCGTCGGTGTGATCGACCAGTCGATACGCCGCCGTATCGGCGATCTTGTCCTTGAGCGCCGAGCAGAAGTCGCCGCCGACCGGATCGCTGCAGTGACAATCGACAAAAATGCTGAGCTTGGCGTCGGCTGCGTTGCCTGCCGCTCGCGCCTGCGCCGGCAAAAACATCGCGAAGACGAGAACCACCAGGGCGAGTATTCCCATTGAGGATGCGAGGTTGGTTTTCAAAGTAAAATGCAGGGTAGCGGAGTCGCGCCGATCCGGGCAAATGCCCCGGTTTTTAGCATCGCGACATCGGCCTCGTTGAATGATAGTATTGGCGGCTATCTTGAATGAGGGAGTTTGAACATATCCGATGTTACTGAAAATGAATCAGCCGGGGCGAAATCGCCTTGAATCCGCGTGGCGTATCGTTTTCGCTACCGCCGCCATCGTAGTCTGTGCGTCCGTCGCAACCGTCCCTCGCGCATGGGCCGACGATCCCAACGCTACGGTTGCCACCGTCGGCGATCACAAAATCACCAACAAAGATCTCGACGCCAAGGTGCAACCGCAGATCTTACAGATGCGCGCGGCGCTCGAGAAGCGCGTCGATCAACTCATCGCCGACAAGTCCTTCGATCTCAGGCGTCAGACGCTCGAATCGATGACCGACGACTACTTGGTCCAGCAGGCCGCCGATAAGGAAAAGCTGACCGTTCCGGAATACCTCAAGAAACAGTTCTCCGGAAAGGACGCGGTCACCGACGCCGAGGCCAAAGCCTTCTACGACAAGAACAAGGGGGCGGGCACCGCGCCCTACGACAAGATCAAACCCGAACTGCTGCAGATGATGAATCGCCAGGCGCTGATGGACCGCCTGCGCAAGGACGAGCCGGTCAAGATTCTGCTCGAGCCCAAGCGCGTCGTGGTTGACAGCGGCGGGCATCCGGCGCTGGGCGCCAAGGATGCGCCCGTCACGATCGTCGAGTTCACCGATTTCCAGTGTCCGTACTGCAAGGCGAGCGAGGCCACGCTGAAACAGTTGCGCGACAAGTACGGCGACAAGATTCGCCTCGTGCACATGGACTTCCCGCTCCCGTTCCATGCGCACGCGATGGACGCCGCCAACGCCGCTCGATGTGCCAACGACCAGGGCAAGTTCTGGCAATTCCACGACTCGCTGTTCGCTAATCAGAGCAAACTCGCCCCCGCCGATCTGAAGGCGACCGCCAAAACCCTTGGGCTGAATACCACCCAGTTCGACACGTGCTTCGATAAGGCGAAATATACGGCCCAGATCAAGGCCGACCAGGCTGTCGGTCAGCAAGTCGGTGTCGATGGAACCCCGGCGTTCTTCATCGACGGGCGCCCGCTGACTGGCGCGCAGCCAATGCCGAAGTTCGAAGAACTAATTCAGGACGAGCTGCAAAACCCGGGCAACACCAAGCAGGCGTCGGCGAAGTAGATAATTTTAGTGGCGCGGGCCGCCGTGCCCGCGATTTCGACGCGAGAAATAAAGTCCGGCGCCGGCTCGATGCCTGCGCCGGATTTTTTTGCGTCCGCAACGTTTCAACCGGCATTGGGGATGAACTTTTCAGCCTGCCCAAAGCCGATTCGACTTGCTACATCTAGATGTATGGACAACCGTCAAGCTGCCGCCAACTCGCCCCCGCTCTCTAGTGGGGCGGGCCGCCGTGCCCCCTCATCGACGTCGCCAAAAACAATTTTTGACGGAACGAAACTACCCTTGGTTAGAGCAGCCTGTTCAAAACCACTACCGGCGGTATGAATCCGCAAATCCGGTTCCCCTTCCCGCGCGGGAAGAGGTTACTCCCCACAATTTGGTTCCCCTTCCCGCTCGGGAAGGGGTTAGGGGTTAGGTTGTCAGGCGTGATCACAACGTGGTCGGCTTGCCTTCATGCGGCGTTTAACCCTAAATTCATTCAGCATTGATCAATTTTCAGAACTACCGGCAGGGACATCGATTTTATGGCGATTAGCTTTCCTTCGACCGAATATTTCGAGGCGCTCAAAGCGCAGATGGCCGCGAACGAGGAAAAATTCCGGCGGCTCGGCTTTATCGACACCACCTTCGGCGTCAGCGTCGGCGTCAACGGCAAGGCCCGCAACTTCGTGCTCGAGTTCGAAGTCTTCGACCTTAAAAACGTCAGCGAGGTGCCGTCGATCGACCTGAAAAAAGTCGATTTCCAAATCGAGGGCGACACCCGCGTCTGGCGTGAGATGATCGAAAACATCCGGCGCAACGGCGAGGCCGATTCGTCCCACGACATCAACACGCTCGCGCATTTCGGCGAGCAGCTTAAAATTGTTTACGACGATCCCGACGGTCACGACAAACTCTATCGCTTCATGGAATCGATCCAGGAATTTTTCGACCTATCAAGCAAGCTCGAAGTGAGTTTCAACTAAGCAGGCGCGGAGGCGCGGCGACGATGGCATATCTTTCGACCACGGACTTCACTCAGGACAAGGACTTCATCGATAAGTGGCTATACACTATTAGGACCGGCGAGATGGACCTGTCGTGGATGAAATCCGCGACTGAGAAAATCAGCCCCGAAGAAGCTAACCCGCGCCGCGGTCTGACCTATCGCGATCTCAACGTCGGCACCTATGGCTATACCGACATTCCCGAGAAGGTCCGCAACAACAGGTCCTATGCGCCGCGCGGCGCCGAGATTCCCGAAGGCGTGCCCGATGCGCAGCCATGGGTCTCGCGCAAGAGCGAGCTATGGGCTTTCAACACTGAGAGCTATTACGAAGAAGCAGTCTCGCGCCAGTGGAATGCTACCACTGACATTCCATGGGACCGGCTTGATGGCGTCGAGCTGCCGGAAGTAACCGGCAAGGCGCTGTCGCAGTTGATGACCTTTCTCACTGAAGTGGAAATGATCGCGACTGACACGCCTGCGATGTGGCTGCCGCGCCTTAACCCGGACTTTATCGAAGTGCGCGCGTTCATCGCGGCGCAGGCAATGGACGAGGCGCGTCACGCGGAGGTCTTCCGCAAGCGCGCGCTCACCACCGGATGGGGCCTGATGCAGGCCAGCCCGATCAATGAGATGGCGCTGAAGCATCTGCGCGACGCCGATTCGTTCAGCGAGATGTCAGTCGCGTTGCACCTTGTGGCAGAAGGCAATGTGCTCACGCTGTTCCGCTTCAGCGAGTACCTGTCTCCAACCGACGTTGACAAGAAAATCTTCCGGCTGGTGATGCAGGACGAGGCGCGCCATGTCGGCTACGGCATGCAGCATTTCAAATACGTGCTCGAACATTTCCCCGAGAAGCGCGAAGTCCTGCACGCGCATCTCGATGAAGCCGAAAACATCTCGTTCGCCGGCGCAGCCGCAACCGAGCTGACCGAAGCGTTTATCATTCTCGCGGGCGGCGGTCTGAAGAAGGAAAATATCGAGCAAGGCATCAAAGTCACCACCCAGTTCAACCTGAAGCAGATGCAGGAGCACTTCGAACGCCTCGATAAGTGTGGGATGCCCGAGCGTCGCGAACGTTCAAAGCTTTATAAGATGTACGAGATGGGCCGAGCCGCCGCCGAAAACGCCGGCATAAAACTGAACTAAGTATTTTAAATTCCAGAGCTTTTAAAATCCGGTTCCCCTTCCCGCTCGGGAAGGGGTTAGGGGTTAGGTTGTCAGAACCATCGCTCTAGCGAGGCAATACTAAGTGGCATTTTACGCAGACAAGGATTACACGGTTGACGAAACTGTCCTCATGGCCGCCCAGAAGGTTATGGAGGGAAACTTAGGTCTGCATTGGTATAATGCCAAGACTGAACGCATAGCAGGCCGCCCTTCGGACTCGAAGCGCGGACTTACTTATCAGGACCTCAACGTAGGCAGCTACGGCTACACCGATATCCCCGAGGACGTCCGCACCAGTCAGTCGATGGTCTCGCGCGGAAGTGAGAAGGTCGGCAAGCTTCCCGACATGGGCTACGTCGTCAACCGTAAGTCAGACGTATGGTCGGACAACGTCGCGGAACTTTACGAAGAGGTAAAGGCGCGCCGCTGGGTCCCCGCGACCGACATCCCATGGACCGAACTTCATACGAAACCGTTGCCGCACGATCTCGAAATGGCATGCGCGCAGCTCTACACCTTCCTGCAGGAATGCCAGATCGTCTCGATGGACTTCCCGTCGAAGTGGGTCGCGCTAATCAACCAGGACTTCCTCGAGCTGAAGAGCTGGATGTGCGCGCAGATGCTCGACGCGTCCCGGTTGTTCGAAGTGTTCCGCAAGCGCGCGCTCTTCGGCGGCGCAGGACTTGGACGCGCCAGCGCGACGGCGGAGCAGGGACTCAAGGAATGGCTCTGGGCGGATCAATTCCCGCAGGGATCAGTATCGATCAACCTCACACTCGCCGGATTCCTCCTCACGCTATATCGCCAGGTGGGCGCATTCGCACCGACCAACGTCGATCGCAAGATCATGCGCTACGCGATGCAGGACGCGGCGCGCCAAACTGCATACGGACTCGGCCAACTGCGCTACCATCTGAATCATCGCCCGCTCGAAGCGAATGCGATCGAGGGCTACCTCGACCACACCGAGCACGCGCTGCTCGGATTGATCGGAAGTCCCGAGCTGCTCGAGCCTATGATCATCATCTGCGGCGGCGGACTCGAAAAGGCGCAGGTGGACAAGGGCCGTATCGCGACCGCGAAGTTCGTCCGCCTGGCAGTGAAAGAGTACATGGAGCGAATCGCCGCCGCCGGCCTGACCGGCCACGCCAAGCGCAGCAAAATCCCCGCAATGATCGATCGCATCTCAGCCGCCGCCTAGCCCGACCTGCCGCGACAGACGCTGACCCGCGTGCGATTGTTCCCCTTCCCTCGAGGGAAGGGGTTAGGGGTTAGGTTGTTCGCTTGTTTTCTGGCGATTGCATCACTGCTAAACTGAAGCGCATGCCAAATCGTAGTTCTGCTGTAATCGCCGGTGCGCCGGAGACGGTGGATTGTTCCCCTGCGGAGCCCAGCGGCGCTCCCGACGAACCCGACCAACGTAGCCGCGGATTCTTCGAGCGCTTCTACGACCGCGTCGTTCCGCGCACTGCCTTGGTGCGCTTTCTCGGCTACGTGCGGCCGCATCTGTGGCTGGTGGCGGGCGGCTCCGTCATGGGCATCCTGAAGTTCACGCTGCCGCTCGCGTTTCCACTCGCCTTCAAATACATCTTCGACGTTCTGCTGGTTCCGCAGCCGCATCTCGAGAGTTGGAACTCGAGGATCGACGGATGGTGCCGCGCGCTCGCCGTGCTGTTTCACCTTGGCGCGGGCTCGGCCGCTAAGCTCGGAGCTTTAACCGCCGCACTCTTCGCACTATTCGTGGTGCAGGCGATCGCGACCTACTATCGCAACTACTGGGCGGCGATGGCGGGTCATCGACTGATCTTCGATCTCCGCTATGCGCTGTATAAGCACATGCAGCGTCTGTCGCATTCGTTTTTCGATCGCACCACGTCCGGCGCGGTGGTCTCGCGATTCATTTCCGACATCTCGATGGCGCAAAACTTCGTCGGCTCCGCGATGATCAACATCTGGATGGACGGCGTGTCGCTCGGCTTCGTGATCTGGCTGCTGTTCTCTCTGAATGTGCGGCTGGCGTGGATTTCGCTCATCATCGTTCCATTTTACGTCGCGGTGATCAGGATTCTATCGCCGCGAATCAAGGAGACCAGTCACGACTTGCAGGAAGTGGTCGAGGAATTTTCCGGCGAGCTGCAGGAGCGCGTCGCCGGCATCTCGACCGTTAAATCATTCGCGCGCGAGGCCGACGAGGCGCGCCGGTTCTATCAACGCACGACCGAAATGTATGACCTGACGATCGAGAGCGTGAAGCTTTCGTCGACTCATCAGATGTTCACCGAGTTCATCTCTCGCGCCGCGCCGCTNNGTGGTCGCGTTCTTCGGCCTTCTCCCCGCGCTGTACTTGCCCCTGCAGCGCTTCTCCGAGTTGTCGGTGATCGTGGCGACCGCGCTGGCGGCGATCGAGCGCATCTTCGCGTTCTTCGACGAGACGCCGGAAGTGCATGACCTTCCCGGTGCGTCGATGCTCAAAGTGAAAAGCGGGCTGGTCGAGATCGAGCATCTGCGCTTCGGCTACAAGCCGCTCGATGGCGGCCCAATTCGCATCACGCTCGACGACGTGAACATGAAGGTGCCGGCCGGGACGACGGTCGCGCTGGTTGGCAGATCGGGCGCGGGCAAGACTACGCTCGCGGGCTTGATCCCGCGCTTCTACGAGTTGGCGGCGGGCCGAATTCTGATCGACGGCACCGACATTTCGAGTGTGACGCTCAAGTCGCTGCGCGATTCGATCGGCATCGTCCCGCAGGACGCGATCCTGTTCAGTGCGTCGATTCGCGAGAACGTGCAATACGGGCGCCCCGGCGCATCCGACGCGGATGTCTGGCGCGCGATCGAGCAGGCCAACATCCGTGACTTCGTCGATTCGCTGCCCGACAAGCTCGACACGATGATAGGCGAGGGCGGTGTGCGTCCGTCCACTGG
>PMOH01000298.1:246-21962 GCA_003161515.1 Deltaproteobacteria bacterium | reverse complement strand
GATTCACAATAGAGACCGAAGCCAGCGCTGGTCAGTCGCGGATTGAGTATCGGCATCCGATGGAACGGCAGCGCCATCCATCCGTCGATCGACCATTCCGGCGAGCCCCATCCGTCGTTCGATACTCCGCGCATCGACCAGACATCCATGTCGCTGGACTTGGCGGCCTCGAGTCCCTCGGGCGTAAAACTCGCGCTCGCCGGATCTTCCGTATGCATCTCGGCGCCGAGGCCGCTACTCATGATCGCGTCGTGATAGTTCTTGACGATGTAGGTAGTATGCGCGCGGTCGCCGCTGCTCGCGGCCGGATCTTCAACAATCGGCGGTAACTTCACCATCGCGCGGTAGTAGTTAACTCGCTTCAACCACCCGGGCTCGGCGGACGATGAATTCGGTGACGAGCTTGGAGCCGAGTCCTCTGCCGGTTGCGGTTGAGCCGATGCCGACTGAGTATTCATCGCAGCCGGGGAATTGGTCTCGGGCGACGAAGTCCCTGCGACAGGTTCCGGATTCGCGGGCATGATTTTGCTTCGATAGCGAGCGACGGCGAATCCTGCGATGAACATCACAGACAGGATCACCAGGCCGCTTCGCATGCGCTTCGGCACCGACGCTGGATTGAAAACGAAACGCGCAGAGCCGAATTTGATCTCGTCGCCACTCTTCACCGCGATCGGTTTGCGCACCTGGCGGCCGTTAACGAAGGTGCCGTTGGTCGAGCCGAGGTCNNTCATCGATTACTAAGTCGTTCGACGGATGACTTCCGATAGCTATTGTAGGCTTGTCGAGTGAGTATTCGCGCTGAGGGGAACTACCTATTGAAACGAGATGATTTTTCGCGGCGCCCTGATCCGGCATCTATCTCTCTAGCCCAGGTTCCAGAAGCGGCCGACGTTCTGCGCCGCGCGCTCGATCATCGGCATCACCCGGTCGCCGCCTTCAGCGGCATGAATTGGCTCGTCGGCGTCGCGTCCGAACTCGTCGATCACCGCCCGCCCCGACTCAGCGATTGCTTCGAGGTCGTAGCCGCCTTCGAGCGCCGCAACCATCTTCCCGCCGCAGCATTCCGCCGCCAGCCGTTTCACCCGCCGCGCCATCGCGCCGAATCCCGCCTCGGTCACGCGCATCTGCGCCAGCGGATCGCGGAAGTGCCCGTCGAAGCCCGATGAAACCAGGATGAACTCGGGTTTGAAGTGGCGTCCGATCGGCATGACCAATCGATCGAACACTCGCAAGTACTCGGCGTCGCCAAATTCCGCCGGCATCGGCAAATTCACCGTGTATCCCATTCCCGCGCCGTATCCGATCTCGTGGAGCGAGCCGGTGCCGGGATAATGCGGGAACTGATGGGTCGAAACGTAGAGCACTTCGGGCGATTCGTAAAATATATCCTGCAAGCCGTTGCCATGATGGACGTCCCAATCGACGATCATCACGCGCTTGAGGCCGCGCGATTCGATTAGCCACTTCGCTGCGATTGCTACGTTGTTGAAGAAGCAAAACCCCATCGCGCGATTAGGCAGTGCGTGATGCCCCGGCGGCCGGACAATAGCAAATCCATTAGCTACTGCCCCGTCCATCACGGCCTCGACTGCGGTGAGCACGCCGCCCGCCGAAAGCAGCGCGGTTTCGTACGTGTCGCGCGAGCTGTGCGTATCTGGATCGAAGTCGAAGCGATCGAGCGACGCCGTTCGCGCGACTGTCGCGACATATTCAGGAGTATGGCAGCTCGCGATTTCCTCTTGCGAGGCCTCGCGCGGCGCCATGAATTTCAGATCGGGCCGTCTGAGCGACTCCGCCATCTCGATCATCGCCTGGATGCGCTCCGGACGTTCCGGATGCGCCCGGCCGGCGAAGTGTTTCAGGTAGCGGCGATCCGCGACGACCCCGGTTTTAAGCATCGTTGACACCCCAGTCGGGTATGATGATTAACTGGCATGGAGCGATTGCGTGGAATTTTTCCTCGCTTCGCGAAGTCATCGAATTGCACTCGTCGGTCATCTAAAGTTGCCTGATCTTTTTGAAATAGCACTCATCCTCGCGATCGCGCTGATTGTCGTCGGCCCCGAACGCCTGCCCGAAGTCATGCGCACCGTCGGAAAAATCCTGCGCGAGCTTCGCCTGGCGAGCAATACCGTCTTGCACGAACTGACCGACGTCCTCGACGAGCCGCCGCCCGCTAACATTCCGCAGCCACCCAAGTCCTCGCCCGAGGCGGTGAAGCCGCCCGGGCCGCCGGCTACTCAGCCGCTCGAGAATAAATAGCTGGTCATCCCGCATCGTGCCTAGCGAGGATATCACACCGCCAGCGGTCATCGAGGCGACGCCGGAACAGGCGCGGATGTCGCTGATCGAGCATCTGCAGGAGCTGCGCACGCGGCTGATTCGCGCCTTCATCGCCATCGGACTCGGCTTCATCGTCGCGTACCTGATCGCCGATCCGCTTTTCCATATGCTGACCTGGCCGATTCGCGAGGTGTCCGGCGGCAAGGTGCTGCTGATCGGCACCGGGGTGGGCGAGGCGTTCTACACCAAGATCAAAGTCGCGCTGATCGCGGGATTGTTCATCGCGAGTCCCGCGGTATTTTACGAAATCTGGAAGTTCATCGCGCCGGGTCTTTATGAAACTGAACGCAGGATGGCAAAGCCGTTCGTACTTTTCGCGACATTGTTTTTCGTGCTCGGCGGATATTTTTGCTGGGCGGTCGTCTTCAAAGTCGGCTACTCGTTCTTCCTCGCCCAGTACGCGAGCATCGGCGTGACTCCGACGATTCGCATCAGCGAGTATCTCGCGTTCTCGTCCAAGCTGTTGCTCGCGTTCGCGCTGACGTTCGAGATGCCGATTTTTGCGTTCTTCTTCACCAAGCTCGGGATGATCGACTACAAGATGATGCTGGGGTACTGGCGCTATGCGATCCTCGCCATCTTCCTCGTATCCGCGGCGCTGACTCCGCCCGATATGATCTCGCAATTTCTGCTGGCGATTCCGCTGCTCGCGCTCTACGCTCTCAGCGTCGGAGTTGCGTGGATGTTTCAACTCAAGCCCGAGGAGAAACCGGCCGCGACTACTCCACAACAACCTGAAATTGTTTGACCGCGGAGCGAATCGAGCAGAGTCCACATGGCAAGAATCGTAACATCGCCGGTCGCTACCGGCGCCCCCGGCATCCCGCCGCGATGGACCCGCAGCGCGAAGGACGCGGTCTGCACCGCATATTCATCGGCGAGCCGAGTTTGGTTCACCGCTTCGTCCGGCGTGCTCAACGAGATTTATTTCCCGACCATCGATCAGCCGCAGGTCCGCGACCTCCAGTTCCTGATCACTGACGGCGAAACGTTCTTCCACGAGGAACGGCGCGATCTCCAATCCACCACCGAGTACATCGCCGCCGAGGGCCTTGCCGTAAAGATTGTCGGCCACTCGCCCGACGGCCGCTATCATCTCTTCAAGGAAGTCATTACCGATCCGCATCAGCCAACCTTGCTCATCAACACGCGGCTCGAGGGCGACCCGGAGCTGCTCAAGAAACTTCACCTCTACGTTCTGCTCGCGCCACATCTGTGCGTCGGCGGATGGGGCAACAGCGGCTACCTGACGAAAATCGTCGGGCACGAGTTCCTCACCGCGAACAAGAACGGCGTATGGCTGGCTTTGGGAGCCATGACGCCGTTCCTCAGGACGTCATGCGGATACGTCGGAATCACCGACGGATGGCAGGACCTGCACTCCAACTTCAAGATGGATTACCAGTTCGCCGCCGCGCTCGACGGCAACATCGCGCTCACCGCCGAGATCGATTTGAGCAAAGGCTACTCGTTCACGCTCGGCCTCAGCTTCGGCCGCGAGCTCAATCGCGCCGTCACTACGCTGTATCAATCGCTCGCCGACCCTTTCCCGGAGCATCGCGCCCGATTCCTCGAGCAGTGGGAGCGCGCGTGCCGCCACTCCCTCCCACTCGGCAAATCCTCGGGCGACGGTGGCGCCCTGTATCACCGCGGATCTGAGCTGCTGCTCGCGCATGAGGACAAAACTTATCCCGGCGCGCTGATCGCTTCGCTCAGCATCCCGTGGGGCGAGGCCAAGAGCGACGACGATTTGGGCGGCTATCACCTGGTCTGGACCCGCGACATGGTCAACAGCGTGACGGGCTTGGCCGCCACCGGCGAGGTCTCGACCGCGCTGCGCGCGCTCATCTATCTCGCGTGTGCGCAGCGTCCGGACGGCGGCTTTCCGCAGAATTTCTGGATCGACGGCAAGCCCTACTGGAATGGAGTGCAGCTCGACGAAGTTTCGTTTCCGATCATGCTCGCGTGGCGGATGCAAAAAGCCGGTGCGCTCAAGGGTTTCGATCCGTATCCGATGGTGATCCGCGCGGCGAACTTTCTGATCGATAACGGGCCGCCCACGCCGCAGGAACGATGGGAGGAGAACGCCGGCTACTCGCCCTCGACGCTGGCCGCCAATATCGCGGGGCTGGTCTGCGCCGCATGCTTCGCGCGCGACCGCGGCGATCTGGTGACCGCGCAATTCCTCGAGGAGTACGCCGATTTCCTGGAAGCGCACGTCGAAGAGTGGACCGTCACCAACAACGGCTTCCTCGTNNAAGCGCGTCTTCATTCAAAATCGTCCGCCCGGGGCGCAGGCGGAATTTCCCGTCGCGGAAATCGTTGACGGCGGATTTCTCGAGCTGGTCCGCTACGGCATCCGCAAGGCCGGCGACGCGTTGATGGAAGATTCGCTGCGCGTCATCGACGCCGTGCTCAAGACCGACTTTCCCGCGGGTCCGTGCTGGCGCCGCTATACTCATGACGGTTACGGGCAGCGCGACAACGGCGGTCCGTTCCTCGGATGGGGCCGCGGACGCCCGTGGCCGTTGCTGACTGGCGAGCGCGGGCATTACGAACTCGCGGCGGGCCGCGACCCGACGCCGTATCTGCAAGCGATGGAGCGGTTTGCGAATTCGACACAGTTGCTGCCCGAACAAATCTGGGATCAACCCGACCTGCCGCGGCGATTGCTCAAATTCGGCGGACAAACCGGCAGCGCGACGCCCCTGATGTGGGCGCATGCCGAGTACATCAAGCTGCTGCGTTCAGCATCCGACGGCCGCGTGTTCGACATGATCGACGAAGTCCGCGAGCGCTACATGAAGCCCGGGCGAAAGCCGAGCCGGCTTCGCGTCTGGAAAGCCGAGCGCCACGTTCTATCGGTATCCGAGGGCGACCGGCTGCGCATCCAGGCGACGCATCCGTTCACGCTGCATTGGTCCAGCGACGAATGGCAGCACGTCAACGACACCGGATCGACTTCGACGCCGATTGGCTTCGAATACGTCGATATCGACGTCGGCGCGAATGCCAAAGCTCCGATTCGTTTCACCTTCAAGTGGCGCGAGACGGGAGCCTGGGAAGGTCGCGATTACGCCGTCGCAATCGCCGTCTGATCGACGCCCCACCCTTCCGACGCGCGGCTTACGATTCGTTAATAACCAAATCGGCGCGCGTTCGTACTGCTCCGTGGAGGCATTGCAATGAGTAGCAAGGATCCGTTGGTACGCGACGCGGTCGAAATGAGATTAGTGTTCGCGCTGCTTCTGCTGATGGCGGCCCTCATTGTACAAGCTTGCACCGCATGAGAGTTTGCCCGCGATACTCTTGTATTAACAGCTGTTTAGACTTCGTAACCATCACTTCGCAGCATCCGTATTCACGATGAGGAGAGACGCTTATGAAAATCTACACAACTGTCATTGCTGCGATGTTCGGGCTGATGATGATGGCGATGCCGTCGATGGCATCCGCCGAAGTCCTCGTCCGACCGGTGCACCCGGTGGTGGTGCAAGAGGTCGTCGCGCCGTCGCCGTTCACGACCATCGAGTATTATCGGCCGTGGGCATGCGCGAACCCGTACTTCCGCCATCACCACTGGTGGCGCTGCCATTAATCTGGCCGGGACGCGGGCGGTATGTCGATGACATCCGCCCGCCCCCCAAAAAGAACCTTCGAGCAAAATGGCGTCCTCGCCATTTTGCGATTAACCCTTTTCACCGGGTGCAGTGCTCAGCCCTGCCGAAGGAAGCGTGAAACCNNCTCGCTTTGTCAGGATGACAAGCTACCCAATCCTCACGATTGCAAACTGCGTCGCCAGCGACGTCATCATCGCCTCGACCTCCTCGCGCGAATCCGCCGAAAAGTAAATCCTCAAATGGTGCCGCGCGGGATCCTCGGTCCGCAGCGTCGCCAGATTGTCGTACGACTCGACAATCGACTTGAACAGCACGATCTGCTCGGGCGGTATCGCGATCAGCATCGAAGCGATCGACGGGGTCTTATTCTCGCTCATGGTTTACTGCTACCTCCCCGACCCCTAGATTCTAGCCGATGAAGCTGCCGCGGGTCTTGTTCGTAACCGGCAAAGGCGGCACCGGCAAGAGCACGGTGGCGGCCGCGCTGGCGCTTGCGCTGTCGGGCCGGCGTCCGACTACGCTTGCCGACCTGGACCGTCGCCTGTCGGCAGCCGCATTGCTCGGCGCGATTCCAGATAATTCGGCCGCGGTGAAGGTCACAGATTCGCTTGACGTGATCGCGCTGACTCCGCGCGCCGAACTCGAGGCGTTCATCGAGCGCATCGTGCCGATTCGGGCAATCTCGCGCCGGATGCTCCGCAGCGCCACCTTCGGCTACGTCACGGCCGCGCTGCCGGGTCTCGAAGCGTTCCTGCTGCTGGAACGCCTGCGAATCATGGCGGGAGACGCGGCGCTGCACGATCGTTATCTCGTAATCGACGCGCCAGCCTCGGGCAGCGCGGTCGAGCTGCTCTCGGTTTCGTCGGGCGTCAAGGGAATCGCGCCGGCCGGCACGCTGAACCGGCTCGCCGATTCGATCGACGGCTTTCTCGGCGACGCGACCCGCTTCGGCGTGGTCATCACGACGACGCCGGAAGACCTTGCGGTGCGCGAGGCACTCGAAACCGCGGCGACGATTCGCGACCGGCTCGGCGTCGCGACCGTCGCCGCGATCGTGAACTGCGTCCCCGATTTGCTCTTCGACACTGCCGAACTCGCCGCGATTAGTCCCCTCGGCGGACACGCGCGGCTGGCAATCCGCCGAAACGCCGCGCACGAACAGGCAGCTCTCGTGACGCCGCGCTTCGCCGACACCGGCGTGATGACGGTCAATCTCCCGATGATGTTCACGACGGCGATCGGCTCGGCTGAATTGAAGAAACTTGGGCGCGTCCTCGACGCGGAGCTACTCGACCGATGACGTCGCTAGACTTGCGCGCGCAGAAACTTGTGATCTGCCTCGGTCCCGGCGGCGTCGGCAAGACCACCATCAGCGCCGCACTCGCCGTGCGCGCTGCGACTCTCGGATGCGCCGTCGATGTGATGACCGTCGATCCCGCGCCGCGCCTGCTCGACGCGCTCGGCCTCGAGGCGGATTCATCCGAGCCGGTCGAGGTCCATCTCGACGGCATTCGGCTATCGCGCCGTGGTGGCGGATCCAATCGCGCACGGCTGCGCGCGTTGCGGCTGGATCCGAAGCGCACCTTCGATTCAATCATCGCGCGCTACGCGCTATCGGACGCGGCGCGCGACACGATTCTAGAAAATCGAATCTATCGCAATCTCTCGGGCGCACTTGCGGGTGTCGGAGATTACATGGCGATGGAAAAACTGCTCGAGTTGGCGGCCAATCCCGACACGGATTTGCTCGTGCTTGATACTCCGCCCGCGACTGAGGCGATCGACTTTCTCGACGCGCCGCGGCGCTTGCTCGAACTACTGAACTCGCGCGCCGTCAGCCTGCTCGGAGCGCCCGCCGGCTTGTTCAGGAGCCAGTTGCGCGTGGTCGATGTAGCCGCGCGCGCCGTGCTGGCGGCGTTCGATCGCGTGACGGGCCTGAATCTGCTGAGCGACGTGCAATCGTTCGTGCGCAGTTTCGAGGGCATGTATGAAGGCTTTTCAGTGCGCGCCGCGCGAGCGCAGGACAAGCTGCGCGCGCCAGACACCGCAATCGTAATAGTCACGACGGCGGAATCGAGCCGAATCGCGCAGGCCCGCGAGTTTATCGGCGCGCTCGAAAGTGCCGGCTTGCGCATCTCGGCGATGGTCGTGAACCGAGTGCTCGCGGAACTGCCCGACGTTGCGCAATTGTCCTCGGCGCGCATCGCGCCGTCGCTCAAGAAAAAGTTGAAGCGCAATCTCGCCGACTACGCAGCGCTCAAGACGCGCGAGGAATTCTCGCTAGGCGCGCTGCGCGAATCGCTCCCTAGTGGCACTGCGCTGATGGTCGCGCCGGACCTCGGCCGCGAGCCGCGCACAATCGCAGACCTCGCCGAAATAGGCCGCAGCATCAGCGACGCCTGAAAGTCCGTCATCCTGACAAAGCAAGCAACGCGACGGGGCAGGCCTCCGGACTGCTTCGCGTCTTTGTGTCACCCTGACGATCTGAGCAACGCGAGGGGAGGAACNNGAAGCCGGTTCCGGTCTCTGAGATCGCGCAGCGGTCCTTGATTAGCTGGACTTCTTCGCGCGACGAACCGGGGGCTTGGCGGGCTCTTCGTGATCGAGAATGCGATCGAGCTTGATGCTCAGGTTCAGCAGTTGTGAGCTCAGATGGTCGAGCCGCGCTTTCAGATCGCGCACATCGCGCTTGGACGGAATATTGACGAAGTCCAGCACCTGCTCGATGTTGCGGTCGAACGATTGCTTGTTGGCCATGAAGCGCTCACCGGCCTTGCCGAGATTCGAACGCATCCGGTCGTTCGACATGATCTCGTTGAAAAAGCCGGTGACGCCTTCTTCGCTCATCTGGCGAAGCTTGTCCATCAGGTTGTCGCTGTCGCGGCGTGCCATGCCCTTCAACTATCATATATGAGGGTCGCGCCGCGCAAACCGATGACCACGCTCGCCAACATTCTGAGTATCGCGTCGGGATTCGCCCTGATGGGGTACCACGAGCCGCCCGCGAACCTGATCGCGACCTCGATCATCATAAATGTCGCGCTCACGCCGCTGACCGCGATTGTCGCGTCGCGCCGCGGCCGCTCGGCGCTTCGATGGACCATCGCGGGACTCGCGCTTGGCGCATGGGCGCTCGCCGCGGTCATGATCATTCCGCCGCCGCGTCCCGACCAGCCTCCTCCTGATACCCCGCCGTTTCCCCCTACTTCTCATGCTGCTTGATCCACGCGGCGGTCGGCGCGAAGACCTGGCTCTCTGACTTCGTACCGGCCAACACGTCGAGATGGCCCCAGTTGTCGAATTTTGTAAATGAAGGGTCGGACGCGCCGGTGGACTTCGACGCAGCTTCGACCTGACTGGGCCAGTTCGCGCCGAAGTTGGTGCTGGCGAACGCGATCACCGGGATTTTCGAAGCCTTCAGCGACGCGAGCAAGTCCGGCGTGAACGGATTCTCGCCATCCTGCACCGACGGCCAGTAACGATCGAACGCAATCAGCAGTTTCGCGAGCACTACCGCGTCGGAATAACCGCCTGGCATATTCGCGAACGCGCCGTCGCCGGGGGCTGCGTCGTACATGACGTGCTCGAGGTTCTCGCGCGCGGTTTTGTACTTGGGAATCGGCGCGGGCTGATCGGGATTGTCGATCACCATCTGCATCAGCGTGTGCCGCTTGTCGTACGTCAGATGTTTGCCGCCGATATCGACGGCATATTGTCCAGGCGTCCCCTGCTCAATGCGCATCGGATGAGTGGGGATGAATCCGTCGATCGCGATGATCCCCGCGACGTTCCCCGGATGCATCGCGGCGTAAAGGTACGCGAACTCGACGCCGCGGCTGAAGCCGGCGACGAACAGTTTGTCGCGGCCGGTTTTTTCGTTAACGAATTTCGCTGCCGCGTCGATGTCCGATTCGAAAAGATCGTTGGTCCATCCCGCGAGCTCTGACAGATCGCTCTCCGGAGTCTGCGGCGGAATGAAATGCGTGCGATAGTCCATCGACCACACGTCAACTCCGTGCTCCGCAAGGTAAACCTGGAACGAGTAGCGCGGATCGTCGAGCGCAACTTCGCCGTTCATGTTGGTGCCGGGCAGGTAGAGCACGACGGCCTCTGGATGGGTGGGCGGATTTGACCCCTTGGCGACGCGATGCAATGCGATTTTATCGAACGGCGATTTGCCAACGGTCGCCTGGTAGGTCCATTCGTAAATTCCCGGCGCGCCCTTCAGCTCGCTGGCCGCGCCGACGGCTTGGAAGTCACCGGCTGATACGCCAGTCGCGACGAGAAGAAGCAGGAGCGCGAGAACCTCAAGGGTGATGCGTCGTCGAATCTTCATGGGCGTAATCCTCTCCACAATTTCACGTCACCGCACAAGTCCGCGACGCGCGGCTCCAAATTTCAGGGATGAACTGTTCAGCCTTACGACGACCACAATCCAGTGCTACAGATGAGGGAGCATGAAGTCAGTAAGGGTAGCAGCAATCGTGATTCTCGTCGGGATCGGCGTAGCGCTCACGGGAGTGCCCGCTGACGCACAGCAGCCGCCGGCGGTTCCCACGCCCACAGTGCCAAACCCAAACTGGTGCCCTGGAGCGCCTTCGTCTCCGCCGCCGCAGATTCTGGAGCCGGATGTCTGGAATAGAGAATGGCAGCGCTGCATGAACTTGCCGGGCGTCGCTGAAAATTACAACTGCGGACACCTATGTCGGGGAGCATTAGAAATGCAGTGGCGTGCCAGGAATGCGGCACCCACCGCCGAGCAGTCTCCCGAGTGGCCAGCCCCCACCTACAAGCAGCAAGGACCGTTTCGTCTGAAGAACGGCGCCTGGAAATTTATAGCGCCGCTGGCGTCGCCGGCTCCGACGCCAGCCCCCGAGTCCTCGACGCGCGGCTCCAAATTTCAGGATGAACTGTTCAGCCTTACGACGGCCGCAATCCAGTGCTACAAATACCCTATGAATCACATCTTGATTGCCTCCACCCTTCCGGACTCCCGCTCACCCACTACGTCACTCCGAAAACAAGATTTGACGGAACGAACCTACCGGTAGTGGTATGCCAAAGGCGGTACACCACCAGTGGTAGAGATGACACAGAAAGTAGTTGACCCTCAGCGGTGCGGCGTGCGAAACAGAGTCGGCGGGTGGCTCACGCGCTGCCAATTTCCTATCGGGAGTAATCTTAAATGAGCAAGAAAGTGCAATTCGCCCTGTTCTCTCCGCAAGCCGGACAGTCGTGGCATCAGCTCGAGGAGCGGGCGCATCGATGCGAAAAGCTCGGCTACCATTCCATTTGGCTTGTCGATCATATGTGGACGCGCGGGATGCCCGACCTCGACCATCATGAATGCCTGGCGCTGATGGCGGGGCTGTCGGCAAAGACTGAAAAAATTCGGATCGGCACGCTGGTGATGTGCAACTCGTATCGCAACCCGGCGCTGCTGGCGAAGACGCTCTCGACGATCGATCACATCAGCAATGGCCGTCTCGAAATCGGCTACGGCGCGGGCTGGATGGACGAAGAGTACAAGGCGTACGGTTACCAGTTTCCGTCGATGGGCACGCGGCTCAAGATGTTCGAGGAAGGCCTGCACGTCATGAAGCTGATGTTCACCGAGAAGCGCGCGTCGTTCGAGGGGCGGCACTACCAAATCAAGGAAGCGATCTGCAATCCGAAGCCGGTGCAGCAGCCGCATCCACCGATCACGATTGGCGGCAGCGGCGAGAAGATCATGTTGAAGCTGGTCGCGAAATTCGCCGACCGCTGGAATTGCCCGGCCGGTTACGAAAGCTTCGAGCACAAGTTCAACGTGCTCAAGCAGCATTGCAAAGACGTCGGGCGCGACGTGAATACGATCGACATCTCGGAGCAGTTGCTGGTGTGCATCGGCACGAGCGACGCGGAAGTCGAGGCGAAGTGGAAGGCGGCGCAGATGCTCAAGCCGTTCGTCACCACCGGAATCAAAGGCACGCCGAAGCAGTTGATCGAGGAGCTCAGGAAGCGGGTCGCGATGGGAATCACGACGTTCACGATTTTCTTCAGCGACTTCGCGCCGCCGCCGACGCTCGAGTTGTTCGCGAAGGAAGTGATGCCCGCGTTTGCGTAAGAAGAAATGGAGCGCTGCGCGATTTCGGAAACCGGAACCGGCTTCGCTAGCGCGAAGCTGTCCGAGATCCTTCCAGCCGGTCGCGTTGCTCCCTCCGTCAGGATGACAGCGCGTGCGCTTGCGCTGCGGGCTTTGTCCATGATGATTAGGAATGGACCGACACTAGATTGGATCAACAGCGACTGACCGAATATCTCAAGCGGCGGATGCCGCATGCGCGCGAGCATCGCGTGGTCGGCCTCAAGCGAATATCGGGCGGTTCGTCGCGCGAGACCTACGCGTTCGACCTCGAGTGGAGCGAAGCGGGAGAGACGCGCATGCGGCCGATGATCGGTCGGCGCGATCCGACCGGCGGCCTGCTCAAATCCGATCGCGAGCGCGAGTTCACGGTGATTGTCGCGATGCATCGCGCGGGCCTGAAGGTTCCGGAGCCGCTGTTTCTCGAGCTCGACCCGAGCGTAATGGACCGGCCGTTTTTCATCATGCATCGCGCGGCAGGACAAACCGGGATGGGCGCGTTTCCGGCAGCGGAGCCCGAAGCGACGCGGGCGAAGGTCGCAGATGACTTCGTTAGCGAGCTCGCACGGCTGCAATCGCTCGACTATCGCGAATGCGGGCTCGAGCTTCTTGGCGCTCCGAAAAATCTGGAACAGCCCGCGCGCATCCAGGCTGCGCATTGGAGCGAAATCTACGAACGCGATCGCATGGGCGAGCACTATCCGATCCTCGACGCCGCGTTCGCGTGGCTCAAAGCCAACCCGGTGGTCGCCGACCGCATCGTCGTCGTTCACGGCGACTATCGTTCGGGAAACTATCTGTACGACGAGAACGGAATTATCGCGATGCTCGATTGGGAGATGGCGCATCTCGGCGACCCGATGGAGGATCTCGGGTGGGCGTCGATGATGTTCTGGGGGCGCGAGGAATTGGCGGGCGGCCTGATAGAGCGCGAGGCGTTTTATCGGCTCTATGAACAAAAGACGGGACATCACGTCGATCGCGAACGCCTGTTTTTCTACCAGGTGCTCGGCAACGCGAAGATGGCGGTGATTTGCCTGACCGGCATCCGCGATTTCGTCGAGCGACGAACGTCGGACGCGGTGATGCCGTTCCTTGAACTGCTGCTGCCGGCGCTGTTGGGGGACCTGGCCGGCCAACTTCGATTGGTTTGAGGTGATGCGATGCTGCGGCCAACCTTGAATGAACTGATCAGCGGAATGCAGCGGACGATCATGGAAGCGCTGATGCCCGAACTGACGTCGCCGTATGCGCAAGGGCAGGCGATGTCGGCGATCGCGATGCTCGCGCACGCGGCGGCGGCGCTCGAGTCGGCGCCCGCTTACGACGCCGCCGAGATAAAAGATCTGCGCGCGACGTTCGCCGCGCTCAAGCGGCTCGGTGACAAGCACATCGCGAAAAAAGGCGGGCTGCGCGACGGGCTCGCCCGCGCCACTCGCGCGGGTGCGAAGAATCCGCCGGACCGTCGCGCGATGGAAGCTGCGATAGCCGAGTTTGCGACCGCGGTCGCGCTCGGCAATGTCGATGAGAGCGTCGCGCGCCAGGTGCGTGGCTACATCCGGCGCAATCTCGAGCGCTCGCGCAGCTTGCTCGGCAGTTCGTTGCCGAGCGCCTGAGTCATTAGCTGCGCTGCATTCCGATTCCGATCCAAGCCTTGTCGCCAGCTTATTCAATAAGACGCTATGTCTAGCCATCATCAGTCGCTTCCAAGTCAACTTACCTGTGCCAAGGCTTCTTGCGAATCAAAATCGACCGGAGTACATTGCTTAAAGTTGAATGAAGCGGCGAAACGGTGCATTAGCTAAAAGTATAAAAGAGCCACTAACTGTATGTGTCGAACTTGCTACAAATAGTTAGATGCTCTAATGTACGCGTGACGCTGGGGTTGTGGTGCTACGAGTTACTGCACAAGAGAATGCGAGGATGAAACCATGAGCGTCGTCATTATTCCTACTCCCGGAATGGCGGGGGGTCCGTGCCGCGGATCCTGCGATCATGCCAAGTGTCACACAATGCGCGCGATGGCGGACGACAAGTGCCATCACTGCGGCGGCCGTTTTGGTTTCGGAACCAAAATAACCGGCGAGCCGGCGATGCACATGCGATGCGCGCAGACGATCGCGGCGCGAGATGGCGCACCGGCAACGCATCCGATTCACGATCCGGTGGCGCCGCATAACGTCACTACTCATCGCGGCGACAAGAACTAACCCGTCTCGACCAAATATTCGATTTGATTGTCACACGCCAGGTGGCGCGATCGGCGGCGTGCGCTTGACACCCTCGCCGAGTGCGCGATACCGCTCAGACGGTGAACACCGACAAGGTTTCTCAAGTGCGGGCGCTGCGCGATCGGCTGGATCATCCTGTGATCGACGCCGACGGGCATCTGATCGAGCCGGCGCCGTTGTTCAACGAATATCTTCAGAAGATTGGCGGACGCGACATGCTCGAGCGCTACAATCGCGAGCTGCGGGAGCATCCGACCGGATCGCGCGGCAATCGCGACGCCGGCGATATGCGCGGCGCATGGTGGGGTGTCGTCAACGATGCATATGATCTCGCGACGGTGATGGCGCCGCGGCTGCTGTACAGCAGGCTCAACGATCTTGGCGTCGATTTTTCGATCCTGTACCCAACGCTCGGACTCGCGCTGCCTACGATTCACAACGACGAAGTGCGGCGGATCGCATGTCGCGCGCTCAATACGATGAACGCGGAGATTTGCGGGCAGTTTCGCGATCGGATCGCGCCAGCCGCCGCAATTCCGATGCATACTCCGGATGAAGCAATCGCCGAGCTCGAAAATGCGGCGCGGCTGGGCTTGAAGGTCGCGATGATTCCGCCGGGCGTCGCGCGTGCGATTCCTGCGCTCGAGCGCGAGCATCCGGATGCGTTCCCCAACGCGGCGTATTTCGACAACTACGGGCTCGACAGTTTCTTCGATTACGATCCCGTGTGGCGCAAATTTGTCGAGCTGAAAATCGCGGTCACCTCGCATGGCGGGGTCGGCCTGCGCTACCTGCCGCTGGGGCGGCGATCGCCGACCAACTACATGTTCAATCACATCGGTGCGCATGCGTATCAGCAGGGCGAGCTGTGCCGATCGATCGTCATGGGCGGAGTGGCGACGCGGTTTCCGGAGCTGGCGTTCGGATTTCTGGAGTGCGGCGCGGGATGGGCCTGCGACCTGCTGCACTCGCTCGAAGAGCATTGGGAAAAGCGCAACGTCGCGGGCCTGGTGAACTACGATCCATCGCGACTGGATCGCCCGCGATTGCATCAACTGCTCGCGGAGTACGGCGGTCCTGAATTCGTCACGAAGAACTCGGCGCGCGCGGTGCGGGCATACGACGAAGGCCTCGAGCGCCACGATCGCGCGGCGGATCGCGACGAATGGGCGCTGACCGGCGTGCGCGACGAGCACGGCTTCGCGCGAATTTTCGGCAACTTCTATTTTGGTTGCGAGGCCGACGACCTGAGCGTCCATCGGGCGCTCGATGCGCGCGCCAATCCGATGCGAACGCGGCTGCAGCCGATTTTTTCGTCCGACATCGGGCACTGGGACGTGCCGGATATTTCGACGGTGCTGCTCGAGAGCCATCGGCTGGTGGACAAGGAACTCCTGAGCGATGCCGATTATCGAGACTTCGTTTTCACATATCCGGCGCAGCTTCATCTGAAAGCTGATCCTGAATTCTTCGCGGGCACCGCAATCGCAGGGGCCGTCGCCAAGCTTAACGCATAGCGGTCGAGGCGCTCGCGATGCTTTCGATTGGACAACGGCGGGATTGGAACGAGAAAGGATTCTTCATAATTCGCGGTTTTGCGCCGATTGAGGACTGCCGCGCGATGCATGCGCGAGTCGTCGAGATCTGCCGGCTGAACGCGGCGGGTGAAAGAGTTCCAAATGTATTCGTGTTGCCGGAAAAGAAACCGAATCCGCTCGCGCGAAACCCGGAGGACAACGTCGGCAAGGTTTTCCGGCTCCATCGCGATCCGATTTTCAAAAAGCTCGCTGAAGACCCGGCGGTGATCGAGATTGTGAGCGATCTGATCGGGCCGGAGCTCGACTGTTTCGTGAGTCAGTTCATTTTTAAAAATCACGGAGCGCTCGGGCAGCCGTGGCATCAGGATTCGTACTACTTTGCGTTCAGCACGCGGCCGCAGGTCGGCGTATGGCTGGCGGTCACCGAGGCGACGCTCGACAATGGATGCCTGCACGTGATGCCGGGGTCGCACCTCGAACCGGTGCACGAGCACGTGCCGGACCGGCGTCCGCATGCGCAATACGGCTATACGGAGATCGTCGATTACGACATGTCGAAGTCGGTGCCGGTGCTGATGCAGGCCGGCGACCTGCTGGTGTTCCATAGCCACTTGATGCATTGCTCGACCGACAACATGTCCAGCGGCCTTCGCGCCGCGATGGTGTGGCATTACACGAAGTCGGGGACGATCGATCAGACGCGGGAGAGATTCGGGCATCAGAATCCCTCGCACGATTTCATGAAGATCGAACTTCGTCGCACTGCTGAGGACTGAATCATGAATGGAGCTGAGAGCCTGATTCGTACTGCGATCGCGGCGGGCGTCGAAGTGTGTTTCGCGAATCCGGGGACGACTGAGATGCCAATTGTCGCGGCGCTCGATTCGGCCGACGGGCTGCGTCCGATTCTCGGATTGTTCGAAGGGGTCTGCACCGGCGCTGCGGATGGCTACGGGCGGATGGCGGAGAAGCCTGCGATGACGCTGCTACATCTTGGGCCGGGCTTCGCCAACGGGATTGCGAATCTGCACAACGCGCGACGCGCGCGATCGCCGATCGTCAATCTGATCGGCGATCATGCGACCTGGCACGTCGGCGCCGACGCACCGCTCACGTCGGACATCGTTTCGCTGGCGATGCCGGTTTCGGGATGGGTGCAGAGCGTTCGCAGTGCAAAATCGCTCGCAGGTGCGACGGCGCAAGCGATTGCCGCTGCGGGCCGCGCGCCGGGACAAGTCGCGACGTTGATCATCCCGTCGGATTGCCAGTGGGATCCGGCCGAGGGACACGCTGCGCCGATCGAACCGACGTCGCCGCAACAGGTTTCCTCCGATGCGATCAGGCAAGCTGCCCAATCGATCCGCAAGGGTAAGAAAGTCGCGCTTTTTCTCGGCGGCGTCGGGCTGCGCGCGCGGGGTTTGAAGGCGGCTGCGCGCATCGCGGCGAAATCGGGATGTCATCTGATTTGCGAAACGTTTCCCGCGCGGCTCGAACGAGGCGCTGGAATGCCGGTGCTTGATCGCTTGCCCTACTTTCCTGAACAGGCAATCGAGATGCTCAAGCCGTTCGACACGATCGTCATCGCCGGCGCGAAAAAGCCGGTCGCCTTTTTCGGCTATCCCAATTTCCCGAGCCAGTTGATTCCTGAAGGTATCAACACCGCGATTCTGGCCGGGCCGACTGACGATGTCCCGGCCGCGCTGGAAGCACTCGCGAGCGAAATCGCGGCGCCGGTTTCGGTCGCGACGGCGTCAAAAATAGCGCGGCCCGAACGTCCCGTCGGAAAACTCAACGCGATGACGGCGGGCGCGGCGATTGCGGCGGTGATGCCCGAAGGCGCGATCGTGATGGACGAGGCTGCGACTACCGGGCTGCCGTTTCTCGCCGCGTCGGCGGCTGCGCCTGCGCATACGTATCTTTCGCTGACTGGCGGAGCGATTGGGCAGGGACTGCCGTGTGCTACCGGTGCTGCGGTCGCGTGCCCGGATCGGCGCGTGATCGCCTATCAAGCCGACGGCAGCGGGATGTACACGATTCAGGCGCTGTGGACGCAGGCGCGCGAGTCGCTCAACGTCACGACGGTCCTGTGCAACAATCGCAGCTATCGAATCCTGCAAGTTGAACTGGCGCGCGCAGGCGTGACCGAGCCTGGGCGCAAGGCGCGATCGCTGACCGACCTTTCCAATCCCGACATCGAGTGGACCAGCCTGGCGCGCGGCCTCGGCGTGCCCGCGGTGCGGGTCGAGAGCGCTGAGGCGCTCACGCGAGAACTGGAACGATCGCTCGCAACGCCGGGTCCGGCGCTGATCGAGATGATTCTCTAAAGTCAGACTTACTTCAGGCTGGCGTCGAGCATTTCGAGAGCTGTTCGCAGTTCCGCGATCGTGTCGATCAAGCGTGGATGCTCGATGCGGCTGCCGACGCCGATAAAATGCATGCCGGCGGCATCGGCTGCTTCGTGATCGATCCTGCTGTCGCCGACGTACACGGCGCGCGCCGCGTCAACCTTTGCGCGATCGAGGCACAAGCGCAGGATGTCCGGCGCAGGCTTGGGGCGAACCTGGTCGAGTGCGCTCGCGACTGCGTCGAAGATGCCGGCGAGGCCGAGATGTTCGACCAACGCGGGCACCGTCGCGGAGCGATTGGTCGCCAGCCCGAGCTTGTAGCGATTCTTGAGCTCGAGCATGAAGGGGCGCAACTCGATCGGCGGCCGCAGCATTTTGAAAAACGGCGTCTGATCCATGTTGCGGGTCACGGCGTGCATCATGCCGAGCTTCGCGGCGTCGCCCCGCGCCCGCGCGGCAAACACTTCGCTCGCGGCATACGACACCGCGGAGATTTCCTCGTCACGATCGAGCGGCGGTTCGCCGACCTTCGCGAAAATCCAGTTGTAGTAGGCGACGTTCGATTCGGTGGAATCGAACAGCACGCCGTCGGCGTCGAACATCACGAGTTCAATCATGTGGAAATGAAATTCGGATCAGTGCGCGGCGCGTTTGCGGTCGGAGCGCTCGGTGCGGCGCGGGTGTGCGGGCGCGGGGCGGCGCGGGATCGCGACGACCTCGCGCGCGGTGAGATGATCTCCGCAGTGCGAGCAGACCATGTCGGGAGCAGTCTTTGCGCCACAGACCCGATGTATCAGGGTCATCGGCGGTCCCGATTCGTCGCTGAGCCAGGTGTCGCCCCATCGCATCATCGCGATCAACACGGGATAGAGTTCGAGTCCCTTCCGCGTCAGCCGATACTCGACGCGACCGCTGTCACCTTCGCTGCGCGCGCGATCGAGGATGCCGTCGCTGACCAGGTCGCGCAGCCGCGAGCTGAGGATGTTGCGCGCGATTCCAGTGCCTTGCTGGAATTCGTCAAAGCGATGGCGTCCGAGAAACGCCTCGCGCAGTATGAGCATCGTCCAGCGCTCGCCGACGACCGACAGCGTTCGCGCGACCGAGCAGTTCATGTCCTTGACCGAGTCCCATCGCATGGGCGGCTGTCTTTCTCCTCCCCCGAATTAGATTTCGCGTGCCGCGACATTCCCCAACATCGGCGACGAAAATATCGTTGCACTTTGAAACTTGATTTACCAGCCCCATGTCTGCGACTTTTGATTGGCAGGGCATCCTGCTAAACAAACGCGGATGAAGCTTTGTCACATTGGGGGGCTCACGCTGGTGGGCTGGTGCTTGATAGTGCCGCCAGTTTCTGAACCGAACCAGGTCCTCGACAAGAATGCTCCATTTTCCCGGTGGGTTACGATTGAGACCTATGACACCGCCGCTGCGTGCAGGAACGAACTCGCGAAGCTGACCGCGGTCATATCGGGCAACATCAACCTGTCGCTGGTGCAACGGCGCGCGATGTCGGCGAAGTGCCTGGCTGCTGACGATCCGCGCCTGCATGCGGACAACTTCGAAGTGTACTAAGCGCGCACCATTCAAGACTCGCGGCCGGAATGAGGAAAATCCGGTTGCGATTCAGCGCATTGCCTGCTACCTGTGTCAGTTGCATATTGAAACTACTTCTGGCGACGCGGGAGGAATGCGATGGCGAAGCAAATCGAGTTTTTTTACGACTACCTGAGTCCGTTCAGCTATCTTGCGGACACGCAACTGCCTGCGATTGGGCGGCGCGCGAGCGCTGAGATCATCTATAGGCCGATTCTGCTCGGCGCTGTCATGAAGGCCACCGGAAATTCAGGTCCGCTTCCGATTCAGGGTAAGGCCGGTTACAACGTCACGGATTTTCAGCGATGGGCGAAACGCTACGGCGTCCCGGCGCAGTTCAGTCCGCATTTCCCGTTCAACACGATTCGGGTGCTGCGCGCCGCGGTCGCGGCGCAACGGCATGGTCGATTTGCGGAGTTTCACTCGGCGGCGTTCCGCGCAATTTGGGAGCATGGGCAGGATCTCAGCAAGGAGGAAGCTCTGCGGCATCTGCTGAATGACGTGGGGATCGATCCGGCGTTGATCGATGGCGATGAGATCAAGCAGCAGCTGCGGGTTAATGCGGACGAGGCGGTCGGCCGTGGTGCGTTCGGGGCGCCGACTTTTTTTGTCGGTGATGAAATGTTCTGGGGAAATGATCGGCTGGATTTCGTCGAAGAGGCGCTCAGGCGTTTGGCGTGATCAGAGTTCCATCGTTTCAGAATCCGTGACATAGATCAGGAAATACCCGAGGCAGAATCAAATGAAAGCTGTTGTGTTCGACAAGGTTGGTGGGCCCGAGGTGCTGAAGATTGCCGAGGTTGCCAAGCCAGAGGTGAAACCAGGAACTGTCCTGATCAAGGTGCGCGCGGCCGGGATCAATTTCGCCGATACGCTGTTCCGGAATGGACAGTACGTGATGCAGCCGCAACTGCCCGATACGCCGGGGCTTGAAGCCGCGGGTGAAATTGATGCGGTCGGCGCGGGCGTGACGAATCTTAAAGTTGGTCAGCGCGTCGCCGCGCTCGGCAGTAAGATGTACGCCGAGTTTGCGATTGCGCCGGCGGTGCAGGTGATTCCGATTCCCGATTCGCTCAGCTTCGAGAATGCGGCGGCGGTACCGGTTCAGGTGCTGACTGCATGGCATCTGCTGCACACGGCGCATCACACCGCGCCCGGACAGACGGTGCTGGTGCATTCGGCGGCAGGCGGCGTCGGAATCGTCGCGGTGCAAATCGCGAAGGCGGCGGGCGCGCGCGTGATTGGCACAGTATCCAGTGACAGTAAGGCGGCGCTCGCCGAAGAGTACGGCGCGGACGACGTGATCAATTATGCGACCAAAGATTTTGCGGTCGAAGCTAACCGAATCACGGGTGGGCGCGGCGTCGATCTGATCCTGGACGCCGTCGGCGCAACTACATTGGACAAGGGGATCAGTTGTCTCGCGCCGTTTGGGCATCTGATTTCGTACGGACGCGCGGGCGGTCCGCCGGAGCCGCTCAATTTGCTCAGGCTGTTCGAAAAATCGACCAAGGTGAGCGGATTCACGCTCTACACAGTGGCGGCAGTGCCCGACGTGATGCGCCGCGGGATCGAGGAATCGTTCAAGCTGATCGCAGCGAGCAAAATCAGGCTGCTGGTCGGCAAATCGTTCCCGCTTGCGCAGGCGGCTGAGGCGCACAAGTTCATCGAGTCGAGGCAGTCGACGGGGAAGCTGGTGCTGATACCGTAAGCGCAGGTAGCAGAGCAGAATCTTGAACTGGCGGCGACCTCTCCCCTAACCCCGCTCCCTTCTGGAGAGGGGAACGAGAATCCGCGCGCTTCTTTTTGAGTGGCAATTTGCAACTTCGTGGCAATTTGCAACTACCTTGAAATTGTCAATTAGAGCACCGCCCTCGATTTCGATCGAACATTAATCCGTGTCATTCATTGTGTTT
>PMOH01000298.1:0-227 GCA_003161515.1 Deltaproteobacteria bacterium | reverse complement strand
TTGCTTGCTCTTCTTCATTTTTCCGTCGAGGAGGAGCTCATGGAACATTTGAATAAGGATGTTCGGAGAGGCCGCGAGTTGCCCGCATCTGCTCGGATGGCGCTCGCTGTGCTGGGGGCGTTGACGGTGATTGCGATCGCAGCCGCGGCGCGAGCCGAGGTCAAGCCGGGCGATATGATCACTCCGGCCAACGCTGCGAAGGTCAAGGATCTCGTCTCGCCGGGTGT
>PMOH01000161.1 GCA_003161515.1 Deltaproteobacteria bacterium | reverse complement strand
ATGACTCCGAAGAAGCTTTTTTCAGCGCTCGACGACGCCGCGATCGACTTCATTCGGCGATCTCCGTTTCTCGTGCTCGCGACCGCCGACGCGCAAGGCAACGAGGACGCTTCGCCGAAAGGCGACGGTCCCGGTTTCGTAGCGGTCGAAGACGCGCACACACTGTTAATCCCCGAGCGCAAGGGCAATCGGCTGATGTTCAGTCTCAGGAACATGCTGGCCAATCCGCAGGTTGTAATTATTTTTCTCGTGCCCGGCACCGACGAGACCTTTCGCGTCAATGGGACCGCAACGTTGAGCGACGATCCTGATCTGCTGGTTCGGCTCAGCGCGCGCGGCGCGCCGGCGCTGTTGGCGATTCGAGTGACGGTGCGCGAATGCTTTTTCCACTGCGCCAAGGCTTTCATCCGGTCGCAGCTCTGGAAGCCGGAGGCGTGGCCCGCGCGCCAGAAGATTTCCTTCGGGACAATCCTGACTGCGCAAATTGGCGGCGAGAAACTGGCGGAGCAAGTCGATAAGGCGGTCGAGCAGGACTACAAGAACAATCTTTAGTTAGTAGCGCGCGCATGCCGCAAGTTGCTTGCATCGTTTTTTGTTCGCGGTGATTCCGCTGACGCATTGATCGGAAAACAGCGCGACCGATCGCTCCATCATCTCGATCGCGTCGAAGATGTTGGCGGCTGCCGCGCCCTCGAATACGTTCAGATTCAGCTCGCCACGCTCGAGGGCAAGTCGCGCCACGCGCTCGCATCCCAACACCTGGAAGCAGCATTGGATCATCGTCTCCGGAATCACCGGATTGATTTTGCCCGGGAATATTGACGAGCCTTCTTGAACCGCCGGCAGAATTATTTCACCGAAGCCGCCGTTCGGACCCGAGGCGAGGAGGCGCAGGTCCTGCGCTACCTTGATCAGCACCTCGGCCAGCATCGCGAGTTGGGCCGACACTGCGGCGAGGTCGTCAATGTTCTGCGCCGCGTCGTAGAGATTGGGACGCAGAGTAAATTTCTGTCCGGCGATTTCGTTCAGCCGCTTCACGATCGCACGCCGATACGTTGCCGATGCTTCGCTTCCAGAGCCAATCGCAGTGCCGCCCAGATTTATCTGCGTCAGTGCTTTTATGCTTTGCGCCAGATCGCCGGCACGACGCGCGATCACTTCTGCGTGACCGCCGAACAGTTCGCCGAGCGAGACCGGCGACGCGTCCTGCAGGCAGGTGCGCGAGATCGTGACGACTGGCCGCAGCCCCGCAGCCTTTTTGCGAAACGTCGTGACGCATTGGCTAAGCACGCGCCGCAATCCGCTCCACCGACTCAATACCGTCATCCGAACTGCGGTGTGGCAGACGTCCGCGGTCGATTGCGACGCGTTGACGTGAGTCTTCGGATGCACCGGTTGATAGGTTCCACGCGCGCCGCAGAGATGCTCGCTGGCGAGGTTCGCGATTACTTCATTCAGGTTCATGTTGACCGCGATACTTCCGCCGCCGCCGAGCAAGTCGACCGGAAAGTGACTGAGGTGTTCGCCGCGAATCAGCGCGTCGCACGCCCGTTCGATCGCGTCCTGGCGGCGCGCGTCGATCACGTGCGCATCGCGATTGGCGCGTGCGGCGGCCTTTTTGACGATCGCAAGAGCGCGAATATAGTCCGGATAGTTCGCGAGGATACGACCCGAGAACCCCAGGTTCTCGACCGCTCTGAGCGTGTGGATTCCGTAAAGTGCGTCGGCGGGAATGGCGCGCTCGCCGAGCAAATCTTTCTCGATGCGAGTCCCGAGTGGCGCGTCGAGCCCCCTGCGAATCGAACTTCGCCGCTTCGCTGACCTACGCGACGCGGCCATAGCGGGCCATCTGCAGCCCCTTGCTGCTCCGCGTTCCGGGCTTGGTGTCGTACGCGAGCAGCGCGACCAACCGCGTCGTCGCTCCCCTGATCGGTGTCACGCGATGAATCGAGTTGCGTCCTTCGAACAGGAGCAGCGTCCCCGGATGCATCGCGACGCGCACTACACCTTCGCTGGATCCTTCGAGCAGCCGCTGGACGCGAGGATAGTTTTCGTCGGTGGCGTTGCGAATCAGCGGGACGTACTCGAAATCGCCGCCCGCATCCGACGGCCGCAGCGCAATCGACGTGACGAAGTCGGTCTGATCGAAATGCCAGTGCAGGCGTTCGCCGTCGCCCATCACAGCGAGGTTCAGTGCGCCCATCGGATCGGCGTAGCGATAGAGGCGATCCTTTTTCAGCGCCGCCGCAATGAATTCCATCAACGGATCCCATTCGAACAGTTGTCGCATCGCGGAGTCGTGCGGAAATTGATCGTATGCGACGACGCCGACCGAGGTCGGCTCGAAAAACTTGCGCGGGTGATCGCGCGGCAGCGAAGGGTCGGGCGGCGCGAGGTAGGGCGTGCCGGTCACGACGCTGTGATAGGCGCGCGCCGCAAGCGAATCGCCCTCGCGCACGAGCATCGCGACCGCTTCGGGCTGAAGAAAGCCCGGCAGTTCGCACGCGCCGGTCCGATCGAGCTGATCGCGGCAATGACGAGTGAGCTCGCGCGTGGCGTCACCGCTCAAGTCGAGGATTGGGTAGCGCGCGAGATCGATTAGATCTGCCGGCGACCAGTTTTCCTTGACGGCCTTGGTTTGCATGCTCTCAGCGCCTCGTTTTTCGGCCTTACGACCGCTTTCTGATTAGCACAATTGCGAAACTCAATATCATCTTATGGCGCGGTCTTCAGTGGGTGCTGCCTGAAAAAATCCAGCATCGCGGTCGTCCATTCCTTGGGCCAGCGCATGTGATTGCCGAGGCCAATCATCGATCCGGTGGTGCTAGCGGTCGATTTCTCGGGGGCATTCGGATCGGTGCCGCATGAATCTGCGCAGGCGTGAACGCGCTGGTGATGATTGTCGAGCATCACGTCATCGACGACGACTCCGGCCGCGTTGAGTTCAGTCGCGAGTTGCTCGCCGTTGGGACAGATGCCGCCGACGTCGCAAGCGTTGTGAACATGCATCACTCGCGCGGCCGGATTGAAGATCTGAATCTGTTTGTTGCTGGCCGGCGGTCCGGCGACCGGCGTCTGCGGGCATGGATCATCGAACGCGCCGAACGGATTGGGTGCGGAGTAAACTGCTGTCGCGGCGATATTCGGACGATTCAATCCGTAAAGAAGACCCATCGCGGCGCCGTTGGACCATCCCGACACGTAGATTCGATTGGTATCGACATTGCCGGTTGCAACCTCTGCGGCGATGAAATGATCGATGGTTGCTGCGTCCGCATTTTCACGCCAGGTCGTGTTTCCGATCTTTACGTCACCCGCTGGATTCAACTGGCGATACCAATTGTCCCATCCGACTCCCTTGTTGTCCGGGAACGGGTAGTAGTGCGTCGTCTTGCGTCCCTCAGGCGCCAGAACTATGTATCCGACATTTTTCGGATCGTCGGTGAGTGAGACGGAATCCTGGAGGTCAAGTATATTGGTCTGAGTAATCCATCCTGCGGAGAACA
>PMOH01000504.1 GCA_003161515.1 Deltaproteobacteria bacterium | reverse complement strand
GCGAGCGCGGCATGATCGAATCCCCGATACTCGGGCGCGATCGCGATCGCCTTTGCGTCACAGAACGACAGCAGGTACTCGAGTTCGGCTTTGCGAAAAGCCGGCAGCGCCATAACTGGAAGCGCACCGATCTCGAGACACGCGACAGTCAGAGTCGCGAACTCGACGCAATTGGGAAGCTGGATGACGATACGGTCGTTGCGCTCGATCTCATTGCGAGAGAGCAGGGCGGCGAGGTTTCCTGCTTCAGCAACCAGTTGCGAATAGCTGAGGCTTCGAGTCGAATCGCTGACGGCAATCGAGTCGGAATGCTCCAGCGCGGCCTTTGCGATCGCTTGCGGGATCGTTTCCTGCCGCCAGATTCCCTCGCGGGCGTAGCGCTCTTCGAATTCGGCGGGGAATGGCGTGCATCCTTCGAGCATCGTCGCTCAGCGCGCGGAAAGTGTTCCCGCGATCATGCGGAAGCATTCGTCCATGATCCGGCTGCGCTGTTCGAAGTCGCGCGCCGGCTCGTACCACGTATAAAACCAGTTCATCGCACCGAACAGCAGCGAAGTAAGTATTCGGGTCTGCTCGCGGTCGAGCGTTTTGTTGCGATGCGCGGCGTATCCTTCGAGCAAGCGCCGGCAGATGCGCGAGTACTCGCGCTTCAGGCGCGTGATGTCTGCGGCGTAACGGCCGGTGAGCGAATCAGCTTCACGCACGAGCACTTTCATCTCGGCGAGATTGCTCATGTGGTATTCGAGATGGCTGCGGATGAAGAGCCGCAGGCGCTCTTCAGGATCGTCAGTCGTGGAAATCTGCGATTCGGCGAGCGTGATCAGCTGCTCGAACGCTCGGCGCGAGATCAGATAAAGGAGCTCCTCCTTGTTGCGGAGGTAGTAGTAGATGCGGGGAAAGGAAATTCGCGCGCGCGCCGCGATGTCGCGAATCGAGGCGAGCCCGAAACTTTTGTCGGCGAAGACCGCGGCCGCCGAGCGCAAGATGTGTTCGATGTTAGCGTCGTAACGCTCGTCGGGCGATATCGCGCGCGAGACCGGCTTGAGTCGCGCGACGCGCTTGGGCGCTTCTTCGAGATTCGACTTCTTCAATTCATCACCTCAACTGAAGCGGCGGCCGGCTGCCGGGTCGGGGATTGGAATCTCGAGCTTGGTCAGCAGATTATTGACCTCTTCGGTGAACTCGTCGCGCATCTGTTCGTTGCTGCGGCGTCGCAGCCCCCATCGCACGTAATCGAACTGGCGCTTGGATCCAGATTTTCCAAACATATCGAGACCGGCGGGATACCACTTTGCGAGATGCTTTTTCAGGAGTTCCCGCCCAGCGTCGCCTTCGCGTTGGAGGTACCTGCGGATCAGCCGGTAGCCGAACGCGGCGTGGCCGAGTTCTTCCTTGTGCACCCGCTCGGCGATTCGCGCAAGCGGCTCGTAGCTGCATCCAACCCATTCGTATCCCATGTATGCGCCCTGGCGGTCGGCGAAAAAGCTGAACAGTCCGTATTCGAGCCAGTCCTCGGCCTGATCGCGCATTTCGAAAATGTAAATCGGCATCGGCGACGCCATGAAGCTGCTATCGACGGTGACGCCGAGATCCTCGAGCAGTTTCATCCAGTAGCTCGCGTGGCGAACTTCGTCCGACCAGAACGCCGCATACTCGGCCTTATCTTCGGCTGTGGGAGCCATCGCGAGCGGCTTGATGAGCGTGCGTTCGGGTGCGAGCATGTATTCGGATTCGATGCGCGACTGGATCGACAGCATCCGAATGAGCAGATCCTTGTAGTCGGCGGGGAGATTGTCTGGTCCCGAGAAGCGGATGTCGGTCGCAGGTGATGGATTGCTCATTCTGTCCTTGCCTTGATGTTCTGAACGATAGTTCAGATAACATCCGGACAACTTGCGGTCAACCCACCATGGTCAGGCCGCCGCTCACGCTCAGAACCTGGCCGGTGACGAAGTCCGAGTCGGGGGAAGCGAAGAATGCGACCGCGCCCGCGAGGTCGGAGGGTTGCCCGAGCCGGCGAAACGGGATGCCGCGCGCCATCGCGTCGAGAACCTTCTCGCGTCCGGCCATCGCGGTCTTCAGGAGCGCAGTGTCAGTGGGTCCAGGACAGACGACGTTGACATTGATGTGATTTGCGGCGAGTTCGCGCGCGAGCGTTTTGGAGAAACCGATGATGGCGGCCTTGCATCCCGCGTAGACTGCTTCGCCACTCGAGCCCACCCGGCCAGCATCGGAAGAGATCGAGATGATCTTACCTGAGCCGCGAGCTTGCATTCGGGGTGCGATGGCTTTGCAGCAATTGAGCACGCCGCGATAGTTGATCGAGATCACTTTGTCCCAGAAGTCGGGAGTGGTTTCGACGAAAGGCATCAGGATGTCCCATCCGGCGTTGTTCACCAAAATATCGATCGGTCCCAGTTCCCGCTCGACGCGATCGGCGGCGGCTATCGCGTCGTCGAGACTGGTGACGTCGAGCGCCACCGCGATCGCCGCTGCGCCGCCAGCGCGAATTTCCGACGCGGCTTGCTGTGCCGCATCGAACTGGACATCCGCCAACGCAACCTTGGCGCCTTCGTCGGCGAGTCGCGACGCGATCGCGCGGCCGATTCCCTGCGCGGCGCCGGTTACGATTGCGACTTTGCCGTTGAGTCGGGACATAGCGCTACTTTCAACTCGCGTGCTTCATCTAACTTGCAATCCAGCCGCCGTCGATGATGAAAGGCGCGCCGGTTGCGAACGGTGCTTCGTCGCTGGCGAGGAACAGCGCGGTGTGCGCGATTTCGTCCGCATTGCCGACGCGGCCCAGCACCGAGCTGCGCTGGATGAACCTCGGCTGCAATCCGTCGGGGCCGGTGATTCGATCCACCATCGGCGTGTGGATTACTCCGGGGCAGATGCAGTTGACGCGAACGTTGTAGCGCCCGTACTCGAGCGCCGCGACGCGCGTCAGCGAAATCACGCCGGCTTTGGCCGCGCAGTATGCGGCCGCGCCTTTGAGCCCGACGATGCCCGCGACCGAAGCTGTGTTGATCACTGCGCCGCCACCGCGCTCGACAATCCTGGGGAGTCCATATTTCATTCCGAGCCATACGCCGCGCAGGTTGATCGCGATCACGCGGTCGAACGCCTCTTCGCTGAGTTGCGCGATGAAGCCCGACTCGCCTTCGATTCCCGCGTTGTTGTAAAGGACGTCGAGCCCGCCGAACGCGCGGACTGTTTCTTCGACCATCGCGCGCGCATCCTCGGAGTCGGACACGTCGGCGCGCAACGAGATTGCGTCACCGCCGGCCGATTTGATCATGCGCGCAGTCTCGGCCGCGGACGCTTCGGCAACGTCGATCGCCGCGACTTTTGCGCCTTCGCGCGCGAAGAGTACGGAGGCCGCGCGACCCATCCCAGAGCCAGCGCCGGTGATCAGCGCGACTTTTCCTTTGAGTCTCATTGGTACCGCTCCATTTGCCGCGAGATTAGCGCATTTCCGCGCGATGCGGTTAGCGGGATGCATGCGCGCGGAGCCGCAGCCAGATGGCTGCGACTCCGCCGGGTC
>PMOH01000111.1 GCA_003161515.1 Deltaproteobacteria bacterium | reverse complement strand
GGGGATTTGATCATCTGGGCGGCGCCGAACGCCGGGAATCCGCAGAAGGCGCAACGCTATGCGCGCGAATGGGCCGAGGCGCTGCGCGTGATGGCGCGACTGGGTGCGGAAGTGCTGGTGCCGGGGCATGGCTACCCGGTGTTCGGCGCGATTCGCGTGCGTCAGGTGCTGAACGATACCGCGAACTATCTGCAGAGTTTGTACGATCAGACGATCGCGCTGATGAATGCGGGCGCGCCGCTCGACGAGGTGATTCANNAAGCCGTGGCTGCAGGCCGTGTACGACGAGCCCGAGTTTATCGTGCGCAACATCTGGCGGCTGGAAGGCGGATGGTACGACGGCACGCCGTCGAATCTGAAACCGGCGACGGACAGTGAGCGCGCGCGGGAAATCGCGGCGCTCGCGGGCGGTGTCGCGCCGGTGATCGCGCGGGCGAATGAAAAACTGGCGGCGGGTGAAGTCGTGCTCGCGTGTCATCTCGCGGATTGGGCGGTGGCGGCCGCGCCGGATGACAAGTCGGCGCATGAAGCGCGGATGAGAGTGTACGCGGCGCGGGCTGATCGCGAAGAGTCTACGATGGCGCATGGGATCTTTCGATCGGCCGTTGTCGAGTCGGCGGCGAAGGCGGGCGTCGAGGCGCCGGAGGATAAGCGGAGTGCGTGAGCCAGCACTCTGCCATACCCGAAGAACCTAACCCCTAACCCCTTCCCGAGCGGGAAGGGGAACGAAAAAATAGAAGTCATGTTAGTGGTCGCGGGGGTAGCGTGAGCTTGCCGAGGATTGCGCGGGCGCGCGCGCCGGTGACGCTCGGGATGTTGCCTTGGCGGCCGCGGAGCATCTGGTAGCCGAGGATGGCAAAGGCGACCGCTTCGAGTGCGTCGCCGTCCAGGCCCGCTTTCGCGGCGGTGATTACTTCGACCTCCGGGAGATCGGCCGCGATCATTCGGATCAGCGTAGGGTTTTGTGCACCGCCGCCGGTGACGATCAGCTGATCGATAGGACCGCGCGGTGAAATGAATCGGCGGCATGCATCGGCGAGCGAGCGTGCGGTGAGTGCGGTCACGGTCGCGAGCTGATCGTGGTCAACGACTTTCATGCGGCGGGCGTCGGCGACGATACGATCGAGTAGCTGCGGTCCGAACTCCTCGCGGCCGGTTGATTTTGGCGGCCGGCGACGGAAGTAAGGATGTTCCATCAGCTTCGCCAGCAGCGGTTGGTTTACTTCACCGCTCGCCGCGATGCGTCCGTCACGATCCATTCGCAGGCGGCCGCCCGAGATGCGCGACGCGAGCGCGTCGATCATGCCGTTGCCGGGGCCGGTGTCGAAAGCGATCAGGTCGGGGTCGCCGAGACGAGCGTCGCGCGGAATGTAGGTCGCGTTGGCGATGCCGCCGATGTTTTGCACGACGCGACCGCGCTTCGGATCCGCCAGCAGCCAGAGATGCGCGAGTGGTGCGAGAGGAGCGCCCTCGCCGCCGAGCGCGAGGTCCATCGTGCGGAAGTCGGCGACCACGGGAACGCCGGTGGCCGCGGCAATGACGGCGGACTCGCCGAGTTGGAGGGTGGAAGCGATCTGTCCGCGCGCGGCGCGGCGCGGAGGCAGATGAAAGAATGTATGGCCGTGAGATCCGATGAACGCTACGTCGGTCAACGCGACGCCCGCGCGGCGTGCGATTTCGATGGCGGCGCGGCCTAGCTCGCGGCCGAGCGCGAAGTTGAGCGTTGAGATCGCGGCGGCGCCGATTTTCTCATCGGCAGAAGCGGCGAGCAGTTCTTTGCGAAAGCGCGATGCGTACGGAAATGTTTGAAACGCGATTACGCGCGCGGGCGGGCGGGAACGCTCGTCGATCTCGACCACGACCGCGCTGACGCCGTCGTGCGAAGTCCCCGACATCAGGCCGATGGCGATGACCTTGCCGCGTTCGAGTCTAATCGTGATCGCGCTCATCTTCATCCACGTCGGGATCGCCGGCCTCGTTTTTGTTGTCGTCCAGATCGTCAGGACGAGTTAGACGAAGCGCCTCGAACCCTGCAATTAGCAGACGCCATCCGGCGGGAAAATCGAGCGAGCCCGAATCGTCGTGCGCCTCGGGCACAATAATAACCTTGCGACCGCGGTGCCATTGCACGAGCAGCATCTGATGACCGAGCTGGCGGCCGGTGACGCGATCGATCGAGAAGTCGCCGAACATGGTAGTGGTGCGCAGATCGGAGAATGCGGCGCGAAGCATCGCGTCGTCGCAGCGGCCGGCACTCGCGAGCGCGGCAGCTGTGAGGAGACCGGCGGCGTAAATCTGCGCACTTGGATAGTCGGGAGAGTCGGCCGCGCCGACAGTCCGCATTCGGCGGGAGAACTCTGCGGGCGTCGGGCCGAGCGCGGGCTCGAGCTCGACGGAGTCCTCCCATTGCGACGGGCCGACGATCCCTTCTGACAGCTCGCCCAGGTCCGACGCGAAGCGAGCGACTCCGGCGGCGACGCATCCGAGCACCGGGATGTTGAGACGGGATTCCGCGACCGCGCGCATTACGGCGACGTCATGATCGTAGCTGCCAGCGCTGGCGAGTGCGTTGACGCGGTTGCGGGTGAGCGCCGGAAAGAGCCTCGCGGGGGTCGAATTGGGGTCGAAGGCACCGTTCCATTTCACGCGGACGCGGACTCCGCGGCGGCGAGCGGCGCGTTCGCCGGCGGCGCGCTCGAAGCCTGATGCAACCGAGCGGGCGAAGGCCGACTTCGACGCGACGATCGCGACGCGCTTGCGCCACAACTTTAGTTGAGTGAGTAATCGGACGAAGCCGCGCAAATAGTCACTTGCCGGACTGAGTACTCCGACGATTAGCTTGTAGCCCTTCTCGTAGAGTTCGTCGCCGGCGCCGCCGTGATTGATGAAGAGGCGGCCGGATTGTTCGGCGATTGGCGCGGCGACGCGCGCGAGGCGATTGGAGTATGGGCCGAAGATCACGCCGGCGCGGCGGTCGGCGCACAACGAGCGATAGATTTCGACGCATCGGACGGGATCACTCGCATCGTCGTGGCATTCGAGCGCGAACTCGCATCGCTCGCCGCCGACTCGAAGCGCGCTGCTGGCGTTGGCGTCGGCGACGAACAGATGAATCGCGAGTTCGGCCTGCCGGCCCATCGGCGCGTATTCGCCGGTCAAGGAGAGCGAGAGGCCGATGGTGATTTTCACAAAGTCAGGGTGCGACTTCTGCGATGCCGCCCTTGATGACGGGTTGGCCGTCGGGATTGAAAGTTTCGTAGGCGAAAACTTTGCGGCCGTCGCGATCGCTTTCGTTGTCCGCCCAGAATTTGGTGGTGATGGTCTGGCCGGGCAGCACCGGACGCGAGAAGCGCACGCGCAGGCGCTTCAAGCGGGTGGGGTCGCCACTGCATAGCTTGTCGATCGCGATTTTGGACGTGAACGCCATCGTGCAGAGGCCGTGCACGATAATGCCGGGCAGGCCGGCCATCTTGGCGACGTTTTCATCGACATGGATCGGATTGGGATCGCCAGAAGCCTCGGCGTAGCGGAAGGTCTGATCCTTGTCGATAGTTTGCGCGACAGAAAAAAGCGGCTCACCGCGATCGGGCTCGACGGGGCGCGGTTCCGAGGATGCGGCGTCGCGGTTTCGAGCGCCGCGAATAAAAATGATGAAAAGTGTTTTCTGAACCGGCTGACCTTTCTGGTTCGCGGCGTTCAACTCGACGGTCATCGTCTCGCCAGTAGTCTTGGCTTCGATCGAGAGGATTTTCGCGTTCGCGGTGATGACGTCGCCGGGGCGGATCGGATT
>PMOH01000102.1 GCA_003161515.1 Deltaproteobacteria bacterium | reverse complement strand
CAAAGCAGCCGAACTCGGACTGACTGTCGTCGATCTTCCGACCGGGTATTGGCAGGAACTTGTCCAGGTGTGGGAAGCTGCACCGAAACCGGTTTTGAATTCGCACTACCGGCTGTTTGTCGTGGGTGGAGACACCATGTTGCCGGAGGTTCTCCTTCTCTGGCGGCGGACGGCGCTAAGTTCCGTGCGTCTGATTAATGCCTATGGACCCACCGAAGCGACGATAACCGCGACCGCGTTCGAGGCTGCATCGCGAGGTGGGGCAAACACGCGGCTTCATCGTGTTCCTATCGGGCGCCCTCTGGCTAATCGAGAAATCTACATTTTGGACGGACATTGCAATCCGGTCCCAATCGGAGTTCCGGGCGAGCTTCATATCGGCGGCAGGAGCCTCGCGCGGGGATATATGAACCGGCCGGACCTGACCGCAGAGAAGTTCATTCCGAATCCGTTCAGCAACATAGCCGGTGCAAGGATGTACAAAACCGGCGACCTGGCGCGCCACTTACCCGACGGTACCATCGAATATATCGGGCGTACCGACCATCAGGTGAAGGTCCGCGGATTCAGAATCGAACTCGGCGAAATCGAGGCGGCGCTCGCGCAACATACTTCGGTGCGGCAAGCGGTCGTGTCGGCGCACCAGGACGTCCACGGAGAAAAGCGGCTGGTCGCCTACGTCGTTGGCGACCCCGAGCATTCGCCGACTGCCAATGACCTACGCAGCTTTCTGAAGGACAAGATCCCCGAATACATGGTGCCTTCGGTCTTCATGCTGCTCGAGTCGCTTCCTACTATGCCGAATGGAAAAGTGAATCGGGGTGCGTTGCCAAAGCCGGAGCAAACGCGACCCGAGATGGGGAAGACATATGTGGCACCGCGAGACGATCTTGAACGTCAACTAACCGGTCTTTGGGAAGAAGTTCTAAGTATCCGACCGATAGGGATAACCGACAATTTCTTTGAGCTCGGAGGACACTCTCTGCTGGCAGTGCGCCTGTTCGCGCTGATCGACAAGCGGATGGGCAAGCGACTTCCGCTAGCGGCCCTTTTTCGAGGAGCAACCATTGAAGGTCTGGCCGAAATCGTGCGTCAGAACTCTTTGTCAGTGACACCGTCATCACTGGTACCTATCCAGCCTTACGGCAACAAACGACCGCTGTTCCTGGTGCATCCCGCTGGGGGACATGTGTTCCCGTTCATTGGCTTGACGCAATGTCTAGGTCTCGAACAGCCTTGTTACGGGCTGCAAGCCAGGGGCGTGGAAAATGGGCAAGAACCGCACACCACGATCGAGGACATGGCCGCTTGTTACGTTGAAGCTATTCAGTCGGTGCAGTCGGAAGGTCCCTATCTGTTAGGCGGTTGGTCGATGGGCGGGGAGATAGCATTCGAGATGGCTCAGCAGCTCCACGCGCGGGGACAGCGGGTGGCGTTGCTTGCGCTACTCGACGCTCGCATTCCTGCCACCGCTGAGAATGTTGCCGACGAAGATTTCGAAGCAATGTTGATGGCGGATGTTGTTCGCTATTTCGGTCTTTCGTCGGATCTCAGCGAGTCCCTTGCGCATCTTCCGCAAGACGAACTGCTGGAGCGAGTGCTGGAGCAGGGGAAAAGAGCTGGCCTGATACCCGCTGATATCGAAGCCGCGCAAGCGCATCGCCTGATAGAACTCTGCAAATCGGATTTTCGCGCTAGCAGGAACTACGTACTGCATCGCTACTCTGGTCGAGTGACTCTGTTCAAGGCCAGCGAGAATCCTTCGCCGAATCCTATTGACCCAACCCTTGGATGGAGTGATTGGGCCGAAGGAGGGGTGGACGTTCAGATCGTGCCGGGCAATCACGCGACCATGGTCTATAAACCGAATGTCGAGACTTTGGCCAGGAAGTTGGCAGCGTGCATCGAGCAAGTACATGGGATCGAGCTAGCGAACGAATCGATTGAGGACTCTCTATGAATAACGAAGATATTGAAAATATAAAATATAAGGTCGTCGTGAATGACGAAGGGCAGTACTCGATTTGGGCCGCGGACCGCCCGAATCCCGATGGCTGGCGCGACGCACCCAAGAGTGGCTCTAAGTCAGAATGCCTCGCTTACATTAAGGATGTGTGGACCGATATGAGGCCACTTAGTCTTCGGAACAAGAAGAACAATTCTCCGAGTGTTCCAGAGCTGGGAGGCGTTCACTTGAACGGGAATCACCTGAAGGCGCGGGAGAGCAAATCTTGATCGCCGCGTCTTCATCAGACTCGTGGATTGCGGGCCGCAAGCCGAACCCGCAGGCGCGCTTGCGTCTGTTCTGTTTTCCATACGCCGGCGGCGCGGCATCTGTGTTTCGCAACTGGTCAGATGGCCTGCCTGCCGATGTCGAGGTATGTCCGATTCAGTTCCCCGGGCGCGGGACTCGATTGATGGAGCCGCCGTTCAGCGAGCTTTCGCTTCTAGTCGAGGCGCTGACGGTGGCGCTGCTTCCACTTCTTGACAAGCCCTTCGCCTTATTCGGTCATAGCCTTGGATCGTTGGTGTGCTTTGAACTCGCCCGTCAGCTGCAGACAAAGCATCAGGCGCGTCCTATCCGCTTGTTTGTATCGGCAGGACCCGCGCCCCAGATACCTCATCGAGGTCTGCCGATCCATAATCTGCCCGAAGAAGAATTTTCCGCGGAACTGCGTCGCTTGAACGGTACTCCCGGAGAGCTTCTGAATCACAAGGAACTGATGGAGATCGTGCTCCCGTCACTGCGCGCGGACTTTGCGCTCTACGAAAGCTACCGATACTTGTCGGGGCTTCCGCTGAATTGCCCGATTTCCACTTTTGGTGGGTTGAGCGACCAAAGGGTCAAGCATGGCGACCTCGAAGCATGGCGCGATCAGACCTCAGTCTCTTTTTCGATCAGGATGTTTCCCGGCGATCATTTCTTCCTGAAGACAACTCAGCCGTTGCTGCTTCGGGCTCTTTCGCAGGAGCTTCGATGAAGAGCGCAGAGATGACGGCCGCTGATTTTGATGCCCCCTGGTTCTCGCCACCCGAGCATCTGAGCTTAGGTGGCAATGGGGTGCATGTCTGGCGAGCCAATTTGGATCAGAGCCCTTCGCAGATAGCGCTCTTTCAAAACGATTTGGACGACAATGAACGATCGAGAGCAGATCGCTTCTACTTTAGCCGCGACCGCGAGCGCTTTATCGTAGCTCGCGGTGTTCTCAGGGCTATCCTCGGCCGCTACTTAAATAGAGCACCCAACAGCCTCTCCTTCAGGTATAGCACCCATGGAAAGCCTGCGTTATTCTCGGAATCTGACCTAGATACAATCCAGTTCAACCTTTCCCACTCTCACGGAACGGCTCTCTATGCGGTTAGTCGGGGCCGCGAGGTCGGCGTCGATCTCGAGTTCATCCGCGGCGATTTGGAGGCGGAGCAAATCGCCGAACGATTTTTCTCGCACAGCGAGAATGAGACGCTCCGGGCGCTTCCGCTCAGCCTTCGCACGTACGCATTCTTTCTCTGTTGGACTCGCAAGGAAGCCTACATCAAGGCGAGAGGTGAAGGGCTCTCGTTGCCTTTGGATCAGTTCGACGTGTCGCTGATTCCTGGAGAACCTGCGGCGCTGTTGAACACCCGATCGGATTCAGACGAAGCCCACCGCTGGTCTCTTCGAAACCTGACCGCAGCCTCCGGCTACGCTGCCGCGCTGGCCACCGAAGGGCGCGACTGGACTTTGTCGTGTTGGCAATGGCCGCAGCTCGGAAATCAGTTATAGTCGCGCGCCGTCTGGTTAATCAGAGGGCGTTTGCTCGCCGTCCCGGAAGGGTATAGGGTCAGATCACCTCCCGAGAGTTTGCCTACATCTACATTCTCTGCCCGAGGAAGAGTTGCAGTTTCCACGCGGTGTGCGTGCCGAGCGTCTGCGCCTGAGCAGGGTCCGGCATGCTTGAACCCGTGCGCCGACGCGCATCGTCGTTCCATTCCTAGGAGTAGTAAATCTATACAATTAGCACTTCACCGGTCCGATTCCGGATTCTGATTATTTTACTGACAATATTCGCGATGGGGTTAACTCAACAGCCGGCTTTAGGTCACGCCGATGTGGTTGCGGCGCCGAGCGCAGAGTCGAGTACCAGTGGCGCGATGGAATCGTGGCTGATGGCGCGTGGCCTGATCGGTCGCGCCCGGTTCGGGGAGCAATCCGGGCCCGGCTTGATGACGCCGCCATCGGGTGTTGAGGTTGATGAAACCAGGCAGAGTGTGAACGCCACCGGACAGGAGTTGAAGCAGGTTAAGGCCTGGAACGAGATCGTGGGCGAAGACACGGTCCATATCGAGGTGAGCACCTTGCCGGACCGTCAGTACGAAGTCGGCTTTTGGTTGTTCCCCAGTCATCGAGCCGGATGCACGATGTTTCAATGGACGCTGTTCGGAAATGGTCGCGCGTTGCAGAGCAGGTTCTGGCGCAGCGATGCGAGACCCAAGCTGGCCGGTGCACCCGATCTCCCGACTTTCCTTTATCCCGATGCAGTACCGTGGATGGCATTTTTGCGGGTGCTGGACGCGCCAAACGTACCGAGCGAGGGCGCGGTTGGAACGCTGAATCAGCAACTCACGCCTTACAACTACGTTGGGCAAGACGTCACTGTTGGGCGGGTCGAGAATGTAACGGTGCCGGCCGGCAGTTTCTCCGCGTTCAAGGTCAGCGCGCAGGTGGACGTCGCGACCATGATGCCGAACTGGCCGCGTTTCATTCTGCAAATCATCAAGCCGGCAGTGCCGAAGGACACGCTCTACTTTGATTCGACTGCGCCCTATCGGCTGTTGAAGCAAGAGGGTCCGATCTTCATTGGCGGGCCCGAAGTCACGACGGAGCTCGTCCGTTTCTACACTGTTGGAGCGCCGCCGGTCTCCACGGTCGCTGCCGTACCGGCATCCTCAGTGATCGCGAACCCATAGCGGTCACAATCCCGGCGGTATCAGCGCAACCGCGCGCGTTCACTCCCGCACCGGGGCGGGCATCAAACGCCGGGAAACGGAAATATATTTTTGCTCACTGAGATCCGACTTCGTACGGACTTAGTCTCGCCTATCGCTACGCTTTTTCAGTCAGCGTCTCTTAGCGGCGGGGCCCCGATCTCTGCATCGAACCCAAGCGAATTGCATTAGATCGCTAGGCCTGTCAATAAGGAAGGACGCCGTTATCACCCAATCTCGCGAATAACGACAGATAGTGTTCCCGGGGAGACCGCAATTGCCCCCAGTAGAGGTTCAGCCATCGCAGTGGGTGTGGGCGATGCGACTTCCTGGGGGCGATGGGTCCCGGTGAACCGACGATGAATTTGCAACCTCAAAAAAAGAAGTTCTGAGGTATTTGATGTCCGAACAGTTTCTGGTTCCCGAAGAGGAACATGTTGAGAAGGCGGCCCACAGCGATGCTTACACCGATTTGATTCGCAGGCTGAGCCATCAGTCGGTGGTGAAACATTTCGATGCGTACGCGGACATCGAGTGGGACAGTCCTGAGTTCCGCATCGACCACGATGACTCGCGATGGGAACTCGAACCGGACGACGTACTCGGTGCGACCGAATGGTATCGCTCGCAGCCGGCAGGAACCCGGTCGCGAATCGGTCTCAGTATGTTGGCCAACTTCATGAAGAGCGGCGTGATCTTCGAGTACGTGCTCAAGCGCGGTTTGCTTGAGTTCGCGATCGGGTTGCCGACCGGGGCGCCGGAATTTCGCTACTGCTATCACGAGACAATCGAAGAGGCGCAGCATTCGCTGATGTTCCAGGAATTCATCAACCGTACCGGCTTCAATATTCCTGCGTTAAACAAGCTCGAACGCAGGGGCGCCGACTTCGTGGTCAAGTACGCGCGCAAATTTCCGGAACTGTTCTTTATTTTCGTACTGGCGGGTGAAGATCCGATCGACTACGTGCAGCGTCAGAGTTTGCGCAAGAACCGGGAGGACATTCATCCTCTGTTTCGGCGAATCATGCAGATCCACGTAACCGAAGAAGCGCGCCATATGAGCTTCGCGCGTCACACCTTGCGCCGCCGCGTTCCGGAGCTGAGTAACAGCCGCCGCGCGAGGCTGGGACTTTGCGTGCCTCTCATCCTGGGCGTCATGGGCAAGATAATGATGCAGGCAGCGCCGTCGGTAGCGCGCGAGTATGCCATTCCGCGCGAAGTCGTTGATGCCGCGTATCGCGAGAATCCAGTTCACCGGGAGCGGGTCTACGAAGCTTCGACCAAGCTGTTCGTCCTGTGCCAGGAGCTGGGTCTGGTGAACAAATGGTCGCTACGTTTGTGGAGAGCGATGAACATCCTGCCGGAAGCCGGATCGTTCTCCAGCGCGGCTGCGCAAGTTTAGTCTAGCCGATCAGGCAACGGCAGCGATCGAACTGGTACGGGTAACGTCGCTTACTACCTGTCCGTCGCGCAGGCGGATCAAGCGGTGAGCCCGCTCCATGACCTGAGGATCGTGGGTCGAGAAGAGGAAGGTCGTACCCGTCGTACGATTGAGCTGTTCCATCACATCGAGGAGAGCGATAGCCGAGGCGGAGTCGAGATTCGCCGTGGGTTCATCGGCAAGAATCAACGCGGGTTCGGTGACCATGGCGCGAGCGACGGCGACTCGTTGCTGCTGACCGCCGGACAATTCCGCGGGCCGGCGATCTTCGAGACCGGCGAGACCGATTTCCGAAAACAACTTCTCGACTTTTTCCCTGCGCTTGCGCGCAGGCACCCCTTGAAGAAGCAAAGTAAACTCCGCGTTCTCCAAAGCGGTAAGGACGGGCAGCAGGTTGTAGGTTTGGAAGACAAAGCCGATGCGCTGCAAACGCAAATGGGCCAGCTCACCCGAAGATAAGACCTGAAGGTTCTGCCCAGCAACCCAGATATCGCCACTGTCCGCGCGGTCGAGTCCGCCGATGATGTTGAGTAGAGAGGTTTTGCCCGAACCGGACGGACCGGCGGTGGCCGCAAACTCCCCGGCGCCGATAGTCAGAGTTACACCGCGCAGGGCAGGGACCTCGATAGGTCCTGTGCGATAGGTCTTTCGCACGTCTTTCAATTTAACCGCCCATTCGTTCATAGCATCCTCATTACTAAAGCACCTTCAGGGCATCGGGCAGGTCTGTCTGCGCCGCCTTGAAGGCGGGATAAAAGGAAATGATCGTCGCCATTGCGAATACAATACTTACGGACCAGACAATTCGCTCGACACTCAGGCGCGAGTAAAGAATAGGATCGAAAACAAGTGCAGGTGGGAGACCCGTCTTGAACACCCAACGCAGATCCAATCCCGCCGTGGCGAAGTAGTGCTGGACGCTCAGGCCCAAGGCGAGTCCCAAGGCCAGGCTGATGGCGGTGAGGGCGAGAGACTCGCCGACGACCATTATTGCAAGCTGCCGAGGCCGAAGACCGAGAGCCTTGCTGACGCCGAATTCATATCGGCGCTCGAGCACTCGCATAAGAATCGTGTTCAGGATTCCCAATCCTACCATCGCGAGAATCACGCCGTTCATGATGTAGTTGAAGGCGTGGTCCAGGCCGAGAATCTGAGCGAGCATCGGGAGCGACTCCCGCCAGGTCAGGACTTCGACCGGCGATCCCGCCAACTGCTTGCGCAAAGCTCTTGCTATCAGCGGCGAGTCGCCCTCCTGTACCAGCAGCAGGGCAACCTGAGTCACCCGGTCGTCGGTCACTCCCAGCAGAGCTTGAGCCGAGGACAAGGGCAGGTAAATCATGTTGGC
>PMOH01000069.1:4288-8151 GCA_003161515.1 Deltaproteobacteria bacterium | reverse complement strand
AACCCGCGAAGGGTTTCACATTCAATAAAGTGATTTGCCCTTCCCCGGCGCGCGCTTGACACTTCGGGCGGCATCTCAGCACACTTCGGTTGAAAGTTTGGAGAAGCCTATTGGCCTCGCGCGAATTCAAAGCGATCTTTTTCGATCTCGACGGCACGCTGGTCGATATCCATGGGCCGTTGTATATCGCGGCGAAAAACGCGCTCGACGAGCTCGGGCACGAGCCGTCGCTCACGCCGGCGCGATTTCGCGAGGCGCTTTCCGCCGATGACGTGTGGCTTGGAGTGCCGGAGCATCTGCGGCCCGAGTACGCGAAGCTTGCATACGCATACTTTCTGGCGGAGATCGACAAGACCGAACGGCTCGAAGTGTTGCCGCATGTGCAGGACACGCTGGCCGAGCTGAAGCGGCGCGGCTATGCGACCGGCGTTATCACGAGTCGGCCGGGCGACTCGCAACGGCTGGTCGAGAAGCTCGCGATGGTTGGGCTCGCGTCGTACCTCGACCAGGTCGTCACGCAGACCACGACCTCGCTGCGCGCGCTCGACAAGACGGAAAGTCTCAAGCAGACCGCGCTCAAGGCGGCGGTGCTTCCGCACGCATGCATGTACGTCGGCGACGAGCCTCGCGACATCATGGCGGCTATGGGAGCGGGTTTCGGCGCGTCGGTCGCAGTCGCAACCGGTGCGGCGTCGTTCAAATATCTGCAGACGCATCAGGTGTTCAAACCCGACTACGTGATTCATTCGATGGCGGAACTGATCGACCTGATCGACAACATGAAGACTGAAGCGGTCGACTAGCGATGGCGCGATTCGAGGAGTACGAGGAGCCGCCGCGCGCGCTCGAGGGCCTGAAGGTGGTCGAGCTGCCGTGCCTGGACACGATGCCGTTCATGGCGGCGTCGATGGCGGCGAAGTCGTTCGCGGATTTCGGCGCGGAAGTCGTCAAGGTCGAGCCGCCGCGAACTGGATCGCAGGAGCGCGCGCTCGGACCGTTTCGCGATGAGATGCCCGACCCGGAAACCGGCGGGCTGCATCTCTTTCTCAATACCAACAAGCTCGGAGTGACGATCGATCTTGAGAATCCGCGCGGTCGCGAGCAGGTGCTCGAGTTGCTCGCGTCGGCGGACATCGTCTTCAATCCGAATCGTCCCGAGGTGAACGAGAAGTTGGGAATCGATTGGCGCACATTGACGGCGCGATTTCCGAAACTGATCGTCGTGTCGATAACTTTTTTCGGCGCCGAGTCGGCATACCGGAACTTGCATGGCGGTGACCTGGTCGCCACTCACATGAGCGGCGTCGGATACGAAACGCCGTGGCATCAGGTGACCGATCCCGATAGTCAGTCGCCGCTGAAGCTGGGCGGCCGGCAATCTGACTATTTGACTGGCTATACAGCGGCGGCCGCTGCGATGTGTGCACTGTATAGTCGAAAGAGTAATGGCGTGGGGCAGCATGTCGATGTCGCGCAGTGGTTTTCGATGATCAGCATGGTCCGCCCGAACCTCGGATTTTACTCGCACGAAGACAAAAATTCCGACTCGTTCCAGCGGCTCTACTCGCGTCAGAAAAGGGCCGCGCAGTGGGTTTATCCGTGCAAGGACGGATGGGTGAGCTTCAACGCCGGGACCGATCGTTTCTGGCGCGGTGCGAAGAATGCGCTTGGTCGTCCCGAGTGGATGGAGATCGAGCTGTTCGACACGGTATTGGGGCGCGCTTCGAATATCGATGCGATCGAGGCCGGAGTAATCGACTGGCTATCTACGACTACGCGAACTGAGGCATTCACGAGGAACCAGGCCCAGCACGTTCCATGCTTCCCCGTGCATTCGCCGGCCGAAGTCGCGGACAACGAGCAATACAAGGCGCGTAAATTTTTTGTCGAGGTCGATCATCCCGCGGCACGCGAAGTGCGTATGCCCGGTGCACCTTGCAAATTCTCGCGCACTCCTTGGCGAATCGTGCGCGGCGCCCCACGGCTAGGCGAGCACAACGAAAAAATCCTCCGGAATCGTTCCGTCGCCGACAGCGACCGAATCGCCGCTGGGAATCTCCTGAAAAAACTGAAAAAGCCGCTGGAAGGAATTCGCGTCGCCGACTTCGGCTGGATCTTCGCCGTGCCGCACGCGACCGCGTGGCTGGGCGCTCTGGGAGCCGATGTAATCAGAATCGAGACGACAGGCGCGCCTGACCTGGTGCGATTTCTGACCGGCACCGACGGATCGATTGGCGCCAATCGCAGCGGCGTGTTCGACGCAATCAACACCTCGCGCCGCAGCCTCACGCTGAACCTTGCGATGCCCGAGGCGCAGGACATCGCGCGCAAGATTATCCGGCAGAGCGATTTCGTGACTGAGAACTACACCGTCGGCAACATGGCGAAATACAATCTCGCTTACGACGACCTGGTCAAAATCAAGCCGGACATAATCATGCTGAGCGGCACGCCGCTCGGGCAGGATGGGCCGTTCGCACGCACTGTCGGTTTCGGGCCGACGACGCAGGCGTTTGCCGGGCTGTGTCATATCACGGGTTATCCCGATTCGTTCCCGTGCGGAATTGGAGGGACGTGGCCGGACTTTGCGGTCGGGACCGGCATGGTGTTTTTTCTGCTCGCGGCGTTGCACCATCGCGATCGCACGGGGCAGGGTCAGTACCTCGATTTGTCGATGGCCGAGATGGTTACGACGATGATGCCGGAAGCGATGATGGATTTTCTGATGAACGGACGCGACCAGGCGGCGATTGGAAATCGCGACGAATCGATGGCGCCGCACGGCGTGTTTCCGGCGGCGGGCGATGACAAGTGGATCGCGATCGCGATTGCGAGCGACGATGAGTTCGCGACGTTGTGCGAAGCGCTGCACGCGCCGTCGATGGCTTCGGATCCGAAGTTCTCGCGACTGTACGGCCGGCTCGCGAACGTCGAGGAACTCGAGCACGAGATCGCAGCGCGCACGCGGACCCATCAGCGCGATGAACTGGTGACGAAACTTCGCATGCGCGGTCTGGCTGCGGGTCCGGTGAACAGCACGCCCGAGGTGATTAACGATCCGGTCTTCGCGGAGTCGGGCATGCTCGTGAAGTTGAAGCATGGCGAGGTCGGCGAGCGAGTCGTGCCGGGGCTGCCGGTGCGGTTCAGCGGTATCGATCTCGAGTATCGGGGCGCGCCGATGATCGGCGAGCATACAGATGAAGTGATGCGCGAGTTGGGATACAGCGGGGTGGAAATCGCGCGGCTAAAGGAAGCGAAGGTGCTGATCTAGGAGGAGCGGGGCACAATCACCTGCGCGGTGGGCGGCAGGGGTGACCCCTGCACCCAGTGTTAGGACGCGAAATCCCGCAGCGGGTTTTCGCGAAAGGGTTAAGGGGAAACAGAATGGATGAAGTAATTGCTCGCGGCGGGAGCGCGCCACCGGGTGTTTTAGCGGTTTGGGTTCAGGCGATTCGGGCGCCTTCGCTTAGTGCGGCGGCGATTCCTGTCTTGCTCGGAGTTGCGGTGGCGGCGCGCGAGGGATTTTTTTCGTTCGGGCGCATGATTCTTGCGCTGGTCGGCGCGATGGCGATTCAGGCCGGCACCAATCTGATCAACGACTACTACGATTTTCGCAGCGGCGCCGACAGCGAGCAGTCGCTCGGGCCGAGCATGGTGATTCAACGGGGGTTACTGAGCGCCGAACAGGTGTGGCGCGGCGGAATCGTCGCGTTTGCGATTGGCGCGCTGATGGGCCTCGTCCTGGTTTACCTGTGCGGGTGGCCGATTCTCGCAATCGGAATTCCGAGCATCGCGGCCGGCTACTTCTACACCGCGAGCCCGGTGTCGCTGGCCTACGTGGCGCTCGGCGAGTTGACGGTTTT
>PMOH01000069.1:0-4209 GCA_003161515.1 Deltaproteobacteria bacterium | reverse complement strand
GCGACGATGCTAGGCCGCGCGGGCGCGAACTACGAGCTGATCGCGCTGGACGTCGCGGCCTATGTGACGACGATCGTCGCGATTATCCTTCACGCGATTCCGTGGATTGCGCTGGTGGTGTTAATCACAGTTCCGCGCGCGCTCGATCAGATTCGAATCATGACGCGCGAGACCGATCCAAAGAAGCTGAATCTCGGATTGTTCCGATCAATTCAGCTTCACATGGAGTTCGGCTTGTTGATGATCGCCGCGTTCCTGACTGCCGCCTTCATCGGGTGGTGAGGGCTGCGCAGTTACTACGGCGAGATCGACGGAGTCACGCCGACCTTCGCCGCGCTGAGAGCGCTCGACGAGTCCGCTAGTCCATCGCCGACTTTGCCGGCGCCAGGATCGAGCGGCGTCACTGTCGAGCCGCTGAAAGTCGCGGCGTATCGTCCGGTGGGCGCCGGCAACGGAGCGCTGACCGAGCTGGTCGTCGTCGTCGAGTAAGTGCTGGCGGCGTGCGTCGCGGCCGGTGCGGTGGATTTCATCGAAGTGGGGCCGATCTCGGTAGTGTTGAAGGGAGTATCGGCGCTGCCTCCCGACGGTGGAGTCTCGTATGCGGCGCCCGGATTTTCGGGTCCCGGAGGCGCGGCAGGACCGTTGTAAGGTGCGTTCAGGTCAGCGGCGGGCGAAACTGGAATTGAGAAGCTCGGTTTGTAAACCTCGTGGATTTGCGAGGCCGGCATGTCGTGGATTTCCTTGCGGCCGAGCGAGTTGACGAACCGCTGGCGCTCATCCAGCGCCAGCTCGCGCAGCTCGCTCTTGTTGCGCACTATGTGCGGCGTCAGGAAGACGATCAGGTTGTCCTTCTGCTTGTCGGTCGACTTGTCGCTGAACAGGTTGCCGAGCACCGGGATGCTCGAGATGAACGGCACGCCCTGGTTGTTGATCTGATCCTGGCTGGCGAGCAGGCCGCCGATGACCGCGGTGCGATGGTTCTGGATGAGCACGGTGGTCGAGGCGGAGCGGATAGTAGTCGTGGGGCCGAGGGTCGCGTTCTGAGTGCCGTTGACGACGTTGGAAACTTCTTCATAGAGATCGAGCTTGACGTAGTCGCCTTCGGAAACCTGCGGCACGATGTCGAGCGTGATGCCGACGTTCTGGCGGTCAACCGAGTTGAAGATTTGTCCGGGCAATCCCGCGTTGGCCGACGCCGACCCGACGAACGGCAGATTCTGTCCGACGACGATCATCGCTTCTTCGTTGTCCGCCGTGAGCAGGGTCGGCGCCGAGAGCACGTTGGCGTGCGTGTCGGTTTCAAGCGCGGTCATGAGCGCGAAATCGCATGGGACCTTCATGGTGGTGGAAGTAGTGCCGGTCCCAGTGCCGGTAGCCGCCGCGACCGCGGCTGCGGCTGCGACAGGAACCTTACACAGGGTGTTCGACGCGAGACCGAGGCCGAGTCCGGTTAAGCCGAGCGGGTCGCCCAGCGCGTTCTGAAGCTGCCCGTAGTTGATCCCGCCGACACCAATTGCTTGTCCGCCACCGATGCCGGCGCTGTAGAAACTGACGCCCATGTCGCGCTGGCGTTCGGCTGAAACCTCGACGATCACCGCCTGCACGAAAATCTGGACGCGCGGCGTGTCAAGGTCGTCGATAATCTGCTTGAGGGTCTGCCAATCCTGCGGCGACGCGCTGATAACCATCGCGTTGGTGGCCGGGTCGGCAGTGATATTTACCGGATAAGAGAAATCGATGTTCTTGCCGGCTGAGCTGGCCGACGACGAACCACCGCCAGCCCCGCTCATCGAGCCGCGACTGCGCAATCCGCCGCCGCCGCCACCGCTACCGCCGAATCCACCGCCGCCACTCGATCCACCGAGACCGCCGCCGCCACTGGCGCCGCCGAAGCTCGCGCTACTGGCCATCCCGCCGCCGAATCCACCGCCGCTTCCGCCAAAGCCTCCGCTGCCCATGCCGCTGGCGGCGTCGTTGAAGCTCGAGCGGCCTAACGATCCTTTGCCGGTGGTGGGCGAGAGCGTGGTCGGTCCGCTGCCGCCGTTAAGCAGGTTGTTCAGCACCTGGACCATCTCGAGCGCCTGCGCATTCTTGAGCCGATAGACGTGGATGCGCGAGGTGGCGAGCGGCGGCACGACGTCGAGTTTGAGGACGATATCCTGGATCTCGCGCATCTGGAGCGGCGGCGCCATCACGATCAGGCAGTTGGTGCGCTCGTCGGGAATTACTTTGTAACCCATCGAAGGGCCGGAGGCGGAAGTCGCGACGCCCATCTGCGGCCGCATCATCTGGGGATTGCCGCCGGCGCTCGCTGCTCCCATCTTGGCTGCCATGAGCTGATCGATTTCGGGCGCCAGCTCGCCGGCAAACGCCAGCTTGAGCGGAATGACCACGATCGACGCCTGTTCGCCGCGCACGTCGAGTTCGCCGATTATCTGGACCAGGCGTTGGACGTTGTAGGCGTCGTCGGTGACGATGACGGTGTTGTCGCCGGGAAACGCCGCGACCAGGCCGTCGTGCGAGATCATCGGCTGGATGACGCCGATGATGGAAGCGGCGTCGATATTCTTGAGCCGCACCATCCGGGTGACGTATTCGTCGCCGCTGGTCTCGGCCGGGGTCTGTGAATTGGTCAGCGCCGCGTTCGAGCGCACGTTGCGAGCCGGCTCAATCTTGATGATCTTGCCGGCCTGAACCGTGGTGAAGCCTTTCACCTGGAGCACGGACTGGAAGATCGAGTAGGCCTGTTCGGGAGTGACCTTGCTCGGCGATATGATCGTGACCTTGCCGCGCACGGACTCGTCGATGATGAAATTGCGGCCGGTGATCTCCGAGATGAACTTGGCCAGAACGGGGATGTCCACGTTCTGAAAGTTCATCGTTATTGTATTCTGGGGAGGCAGCCCTGCAGATTCGGCGGCGAAAGCGGAGGATCTAATAGTTGAAGTTGCGAACAGCAGTGCTGCGGCCAGCGCCCCAAGCAAAAAACGGGTCATACGAGCTCCCTCCGCATCTCGTGTCTAATGTCTAAAGCGACGTGAGCATATTTCACGATCGCCGCACAGCGCAACCCGGAAACTTGCAAATGTCACAGTGCTCGGCGACTATGACGATCACCGGCCCGATTTGATTCAATCGAACAAGAAAATAGGGTTGTTGGACCCGTCGCGAGCGTGCGCGATGGCCCAAACCGGTAAAAAAGTTAAAAGTAGAAGGTGAGATGACAGCGGCAAAGGTGATGGGTTGCGCTACGAATTCCTGATTGGGCTCCGATATTTGCTGGCGCGGCGCCGCGAGCGCTTCGTGTCGGTGATCGCGATCATCTCGCTGGCGGGGATTGCGATCGGAACCTTCACCTTGTCGGTCGCGCTGTCGGTGATGAGTGGATTCGAGATCGATCTGCGCGGGCGGCTGCTCGCGTTCACGCCGCAGGTAACGATCGAACGTGCCGACGGCGGCGTGTGGAATCCCGCGGACCTCGAAAAGAAAATCGCTGCGATGCCGGGAGTAGTGGCGGCGGCGCCCTACGTCACCTCGCAGGTGATGGCCGTCTCGAGCACCGACTCGGGCGCGCCGGGACTGGTGTCGGGCGGAATTCTTCGCGGGGTCCAGCCGCATGACAACGCGGTGCTGAAGGAATTGAAGGACACGCTCGAGAACGGGACGCTGGCGGATCTCGAAACGACGCATCCGGTGACGATCGTCGATAAGGGCGTGAAGCGGGTCGTCCAGTTGCCCGGCGCAATCCTGGGCAAGTCGCTGGCGTTCTCGCTCGCGGTGAAGCCGGGAGACGCGGTGATACTGATTTCGCCGGCGAGCCTGGGGGCGGGAATCGGGCCGCCGCGGCTCAAGCGATTCGTAGTGACCGGGTTTTTTCATTCCGGCATGTACGACTTCGACTCGACCCTCGTGTTTGTCGCGCTCAAGGACGGACGCGCGCTGCTGGCCGACGACGCGTCGCTCGAAAGCGGACTCGAATTGCGGCTGGCGAACATGTTCGACGCGCCAGCGATTCGCGACGAGATCGCGGCGATGGTGGGACCTGATTTCGAGGTGAAGGACTGGACCACGGCCAACGCTCCACTGTTCGCCGCGCTCAAGCTGGAGAAGTTCACCTACTTCATGGTGCTGCTGCTGATCGTGCTGGTGGCGGCCTTCAACATCATCGCGACCCTGGTGATGGAGGTGATGGAGCGGCGCAAGGAGATC
>PMOH01000519.1 GCA_003161515.1 Deltaproteobacteria bacterium | reverse complement strand
AATTGCGTTGTGAATCGGCGCGGCGTGCTGCGCGGCGACAATACCGACGCGCGCGGCCTCGAGCGCGACTTGCGCGATCTCGGATGCGAGCTACGCGACAGGCTCGCAATCGTGATCGGCGCCGGCGGCGGCGCGGCGTCGTCGGTCTTGGCATGCATCCGGCTGGGCGCGAACCGCATCGTGATCGTGAATCGCACGCCTGCGCGTGCATCGGCGCTCGCACGGCGCTTCTCAACCAAGGGGGCGCGCGCGCAAGGTGAGCCTCGCGGACTCGACGCGCTGATGGATTCGGAGTTGCTCGGCGGCGCGAGATTGATCGTCAACGCGACTTCGATGGGTCTGACGACGGGCCGATTCGCGCGGCTCGATTACAGTTCAACTCCGACCGATTGCCTGTTTTACGATCTGATTTACTCGGCGCAGCCGACCGAGTTCATCAAGCCCGCCCTGGCCGCGGGCCGGCAAGCGGCCGACGGCGCCGGGATGCTGGTAAATCAGGGCGAGCTCGCGTTCAAGTTGTTCAATCGGATCGCACCGCCGGCCGGCGTGATGCGCGCGGCATTGTACGAAGAGTTGGGCCGATGAGTGGCGACTCGCGAGGGTCTAAGACACTAGGTCAGAAACGGAATCGCGCGCTTGGCCAATCCGCCACCAGCAACAGCGACGATCGGCGCGAGTAATTCAGGCTGCACGATCACGACGCCGACTACCACCGCCGCCGCGACGAGAACTCCGGCCGCGATCAGCACGTGATGCTTGCGGAGGCGGAAGGTCCATCGCTCGCAATCGTCGCAATAGCTCGCGCTGAAGGACTCGCCTGGATCGCATGAATTGCACGCCATATTCAAATTCCTCCGGCGTCGCTCCGCAGTTTTGCGTCAGCCGAACATCTCTTTGAGCTTGTCCACGAAGCCCTTCGACAGCGGGTGGTTGACTGCTTTGCCGTCGAGCTTGGCAAATTCTTCGAGCAGCTCGCGCTGGCGCGCGGTCAGGCTGCGCGGGGTTTCGACGATCACTTTTATCAGCTGATCGCCGCGTCCGTAGCCGTGGAGATCGACGATGCCTTTGCCCTTGAGGCGCAGGATTTTTCCCGATTGCGTGCCCGAGGGAATCTTGAGCTTCACCTTGCCTTCGAGCGTCGGCACTTCGATCTCGGTGCCGACCGCCGCTTGCGGGAAACTGATCGGCGCCTCGATTATCACGTCGTTGTCCTGGCGCACGAACATCTCGTGCTCCTTGACGTGGATGACGACGTAGAGATCGCCTTGCGGGCCGCCGCCGTAGCCGGCCTCGCCTTCGTTGCGCAGCTTGAGCCGCGAGCCGTTGTCGACGCCCGGCGGAATTTTCACCGCGAGCGATTCGGCTTTGCGGATTCGTCCCTGTCCCTGGCACTTGGGGCACGGGTCGGAGATGATCATGCCCTCGCCGCGGCATTGGCCGCAGGTGGTTGAGATCGAAAAGAATCCCTGCTGTGTGCGGACCTGTCCGCTGCCGCGACAGTTGGGGCATTGGCGCGCGCCGCTGGAGCCGCTGCGAGCGCGCGTGCCGTTGCAAGACTCGCATTGCGTGAGGCGCTGGAACTTTACGACTTTCTCGATCCCGTGCGCCGCTTCTTCGAATTCGATTTCCAGATCGTAGCGCAGATCGTCGCCGCGCCGGGTGCGCGAGCGCGATCGTCCGCGGCCGGTGCCGAAGAAATCGCCAAAGATGTCGGAGAAAACTTCCTCGAAGCCCTGGCTGAAGTCGAAACCGCCGAATCCTCCCGGACCGCCCTGCGGTCCCTGGAACGCGGCATGCCCGAAACGATCGTACTGCGCGCGCCGCTCGGGATCCGAAAGAACCTGGTAAGCTTCGTTGAGTTCCTTGAAACGTTCCTCGGCGTCTTTGTTGCCGGGATTGCGATCGGGATGAAACTGAATCGCGAGAGTGCGGTAGGCCTTCTTCAGTTCGACTTCACCGGCGCCGCGATTGACGCCGAGAACTTCGTAATAATCTCGCTTTTGGGCTGACGGCATCGCGCAGAGATTCTATGCGAACGTCAGCGGCGACGCCATTGTAGCCGCGATACGAGAAGGGCCGCTCACGCGGCCCCTCTGTCGGCTATTGATCTTTGACTTCTTTGTAGTCCGCATCAACTACGTCTTCTTTTGCGCCAGTTTCGCCATTCGAGCTCTGGGAGCCAGCCTGACCGCCGGCGCCATCCTGTGGTCCAGCACCCGCTTGCGGTCCCGCCCCGGCCTTGGTCTTGCTGTACATCGCTTCGGCGAGCTTGTGCGACGCGTTCTGCAGCGCTTCGGCGGCGCGATTCATCTCGTCGGGGTCCTTGGATTCGAGCTTGGTGCGGGCTTCCGCGAGCGCGTCTTCGACCGCCTTGCGTCCGGCCTCGTCAACTTCAGCGCCGTGATCCTTGAGCGTTTTCTCGGTCGTATAGATCAGGTTGTCGAGCTTGTTGCGCGCCTCGGCCTGCAGACGGCGAGAATGATCCTCGGCCGCATGCGCCTCGGCCTCGCGCACCATCTTCTTGATCTCTTCCTCGTTGAGCCCCGACGACGCAGTAATCTTGATCGACTGCTCCTTGTTGGTGCCGAGGTCCTTCGCGTGCACGTTCACGATTCCGTTCGCATCGATGTCGAACGTGACCTCGACCTGCGGCATCCCGCGCGGAGCCGGCGGAATTCCGATCAAGTCGAACTGTCCGAGCAGCTTGTTGTCCGACGCCATCTCGCGTTCGCCCTGGAAGACGCGAATCGTGACCGCGGTCTGATTGTCCTGCGCGGTCGAGAACACCTGGCTCTTGCGCGTCGGGATCGTCGTGTTCTTTTCGATCAGCTTGGTGAAGACGCCGCCGAGCGTTTCGATTCCGAGCGACAGCGGAGTCACGTCGAGTAGTAAGACGTCTTTGACTTCGCCCTTGAGCACGCCAGCCTGGATTGCCGCGCCGATCGCGACGACCTCATCGGGATTGACGCCCTTGTGACCCTCTTTGCCGAACAGCTTCTTCACGCGCTCTTGCGCCGCAGGCATGCGGGTCATGCCGCCGACCAGCACGATCTCGTTGATCTCGCTCGCTTTGAGGCCTGCGTCGCGCAGCGCAGTCACGCATGGCGGCTCGAGCCGGTCGAGCAGGTCGGAGCACAGTGCTTCGAGCTTCGCCCGGGTCAGCTTGATATTAAGATGCTTCGGGCCTGACTGATCCGCAGTGATGAACGGCAGGTTGATGTCAGTCTCGGTCACGGTGGACAGCTCGGTCTTGGCCTTTTCGGCGGCTTCCTTCAGTCGCTGCAGCGCCATGCGATCTTTGCGCAGATCGATTGCCTGGTCCTTGCGGAACTCGTCGGCCAGGTAATCCATGATGCGCTGATCGAAATCTTCGCCGCCCAGGAAGGTGTCGCCGTTGGTCGCCTTGACTTCGAAGACGCCTTCGCCGAGTTCGAGAATCGAAATATCGAAAGTGCCGCCGCCGAGATCGAACACGGCGATCTTTTCGTCCTTCTTCTTGTCGAGACCGTAGGCCAGCGACGCCGCCGTCGGCTCGTTGATAATTCGCAGCACGGTGAGACCGGCGATACGGCCCGCGTCCTTGGTGGCCTGACGCTGACTGTCGTTGAAGTACGCCGGCACGGTGATAACCGCCTCGGTGACTTTCTCGCCAAGGTAATCCTCGGCGGTCTGCTTCATCTTCTGGAGGATGAATGCGGAAATTTCGGGCGGACTGTATTTCTTGCCGCGGACTTCGACCCACGCCGCGCCGTCGTCGTTCTTCACGATCTTGTAAGGCAGAACTTTCATCGCCTTCTGAACTTCGGCATCGTCGAAACGCCGGCCCATCAGGCGTTTGATCGCGAATATCGTATTTTCGGGATTGGTGATCGCCTGGCGCTTGGCTATCGTGCCGACCAACCGCTCGCCCGCCTCTGTGAATGCGACGACCGAAGGCGTAGTCCGACTGCCTTCGGAGTTGGCGATGACGACAGGGTCGCCGCCTTCCATGATCGCGACGCAACTGTTCGT
>PMOH01000231.1 GCA_003161515.1 Deltaproteobacteria bacterium | reverse complement strand
CACATGATCGGCGCTTACGGCGGGCGCGAGTTCGCGACGCCCAATCTCGACAGTTTAGCGCGGCGCGCGATTCGTTTCGACCGCCACTACTCGGGGTCGCTGCCGTGTATCCCGGCGCGTCACGATATTCTGTGCGGCGCGATCGATTTTTTGTGGAAGCCGTGGGGATCGATCGAAATCTGGGAGCGGCCGCTGACCGCGTATCTTCGCGCAGCCGGCGTCGTCACCAAGCTGGTCTCCGATCATCCGCATCTGTTCGAAGTCGGCGGCGAAAACTATCACACCGATTTCACTGCGTGGGATTACCAGCGCGGGCATGAGAGCGACCCGTGGCAGACGCGGCCCGATTCGAGCTGGATGGGCGCGCCGTCGTTCGGGCGCGGGCATACGCCGTACGACAACTCGCGCGGCTACTTTCGCGACGAGGCGGATTTCCCGGGGCCGCGCACGATGGCCGCGGCGGCCGAATGGCTCGAGCACTCGGCGCGCAGTCACGATCGTTTCATGCTGTTCGTTGACGAGTTCGATCCGCACGAGCCGTTCGATACGCCGGAGCCATACGCCTCGATGTACGACCCGTCGTGGCAGGGGCCGCACATGATTTGGCCGCCGTACATGCGCGGCGCTATCGCGAGCGGCGTGCTCACACTCGAGCAGGCGGCGCAAATTCGCGCATGCTACGGCGCGAAGCTAACGATGATCGACGCGTGGCTCGGCGAGCTGCTTGCGGCAATCGAGCGCGGCGGATTCTACGACGACACCGCGGTAATCGTATGCACCGATCACGGGCATTACCTCGGCGAGAAGGATATCTGGGGCAAACCCGCGGCGCCGATTTACGAACCGCTCGGGCATACGCCGCTCTTAATTGCGATGCCGGGAGTCGCCGGCGGAAATGTCGATGCGCTGACGACTAACGTTGATATCTGCGCGACGCTGGCGGAAATTTTTGGGGTCGAGATGACGCATCGCACGCATGGACGCTCGATGCTGCCGCTGATGACCGGACAGAGTCGATCGATTCGCGACTGGGCGATTGCGGGAATATGGGGACGCGAGGTTCATCTGATTGATGCGGAGGCGAAGTACGCGCGCGCGCCGTCGGGTGACAACGCGCCGCTGAGCCTGTGGTCGAATCGATGGTCCACGATGCCGATACATCACATGCCGCAAATCCAGATGCCGCCGCCGGACGAGCGTGCCGTGCTCGGCCGGATGCCGGGCACGCGGATTCCGGTTATCCGCCAACCGTATCGAGCGGGCGACCTGCTCCCCTTCTGGGCGATGGGCCAGTTCAGTGGTAATCATTTGTATCGCGTCCGCGACGATCCCGCGGAAAACAACAACCTCGCGGGCAGTGCCGAGGAAAAACGCGCGGCGGAAAAACTTCGCGCCGCACTTATCGAGATGGAAGCGCCCGAGGATCAGCTCGAGCGTCTCGCGCTCGCGTAACATCGAAACAGGAGAAACACGATGGCAGCAAAAATTGTTGGCGGATGCATGTGCGGTGCAGTTCGTTACGAATCCACGACTGACGCCGTGATGCAGGCGAGCTGTTACTGCCGCGATTGCCAGCGCTCGACCGGGAGCGCGTTCGCGCCGGTCCTGCTGGTTCCGAAGGAGGCGTTCAAACTGACCAAGGGAGAGCTGAAGCACTACGAGGTGGCGGGTGACAGCGGCAACAAGGTCAGTCGCGCGTTCTGCGCCAATTGCGGCTCACCGATCATGAGCGTCCTGTCGGGTATGCCGTTCACCGCGATCAAGGCCAGCAGCCTCGACGATCCGAATCAGTTTCAACCGACCGCGAGCATCTTCGTCGCGAGCGCGCCGAAGTGGGCGCCGCATTTTCCAGGCGTGCCGACCTTCGCACGCAACCCCGGTTGATAAGGCGCTCGCTCAGTAACCGGGCCGATCACTTAAGAATCTGAAACAGGTTGCTGTAGTCGTCGGTCCATAGGCGGACCTTCCGCTGCGAGTCGAGCGGCCTCAGTTTGCTCGCAATCTCTGGGCGGCCGAGCACTGAATTATTGCGCGCAAGAATAATCCAGTCGGCAGGTTTTACCAGCGGACCGGCGGCCTGATGTACTCGCGCCGACTTGAGTCCGTAATGATCGGCTATCTCCCGAATCACCGGCTGAAGGTCGAGATACCGATTGGTGACGTGGATTGCGATGACTCCGTCGGGATTCAATTCGCGCAGGTAGATCTTGAACGCCTCGATAGTCAGTAAGTGGACCGGTATCGCATCGCCTGCGAATGCGTCGAGTACTAACACGTCGAATCTCTGCGGATTTCCATTAGCCAGTTCGCGTTCCATCGAAAGGCGCGCGTCGCCGGCGACGATCTCGATTCGCGCGCGCGAATCCCGCAGATAGGTGAAGTAGCCACTCTCATCAGCGATTTTAGTGACGGCTGGATTGATCTCGTAGAAGCGAATGTAGTCGCCGGGCAGCCCGTAGGCCGCGATGGTTCCGACTCCGAGGCCAATCGCGCCAATCCGAAGCGAGCGATGGTTGGGATTGCGCGCGAAGCGGCGCGGATGATTGAGCATAATCAATCCAATCGCACTCTCGAGACCGTAATAGGTAGTCGGTTGATACCGCTTATCGGCGGCCGTGTACTGCTCGCCATGTATGATCTGACCATGACGCAACATGTAGTAATGGTCTTCGAGGTTCTGACTATCGACTGAGTAAACGCCGAGGGTTCCATAGAAATTGCGACTGGCTATCAGGCTGTTCGCGCGATTCCCCTCGATATCCACGAGCAACGCGCCGCCTATCACAAAAAGCGCAAGGATTGAGCACGCCTGCACGATCGAACCGGGCCATCTTCGACCGAGTGGCGAATTCTTTTGAAACGCCACCGCGGACATCAGTCCTACCGCGGCGAATGCCGGGATCAAGTGTGAGGCCTCGGACGCTCGCCTGATCGCGCCGAGCAAGGAATTGGTGGCGATTAGCTCAGGCAACAGGATTGCGCCGGCTAGCAGTGCTATCGCGGCCGCCGGGCTGCGTTGGTGAATCCAGGAGTTGGGGGATCGCATCAACACGATCATGAGCATCAGCAGGCTCATCCAGATCGCAAGATGAAATTCCCAGTAGCCAGTGAAGAGCCAGGGCGCGACGACGACTACGAAGATGCCGCCCAGTGCGCCACCAATCGCGACCATCAGGTAGAACGACGTGAGATAGCGCTCGTGCGGCTTGAGCCTGACCAACTCGCCGTGACAAACCATGCAAATAGCGAATAGCAACATCGAGTAAGTGACTATTTGAATGAGTATGTTCGCAGTGGGGCGCACGAGAACTGCGAGAGCTATGAAGACCGCTGCGCCTAGCATCGGATGAAAGACGCCGCGTCGATACCATCGTTGATTATCGAAACAGATGACGAATGAAAGCAGGTAGATCGCCAGCGGCAACACCCACAGGAACGGAACGACGGCGACCTGTTGGCAGAGCTGGTTGGTTGTCGCCAGCAACATCACCGATGGAACAGTAGCGAGTGCGATCCATAGAAGTCGCATCGATCGGGAAGGAACTACAACCTGCGCGTCGGCGGATTCGGCAAGTTCAGTTGGATGATCGGCGAGAGCTACGCGGTGGATACTGCGTGCACATAGCAGCACGCCTACCGAGAACAAGCCGAACAGCAGCGACCACACTAGCGCTTGCGCTCTCAGGCTGAGAGCCGGTTCCACCACGAATGGATAGGTCACCAGCGCGAGCAACGACCCGATGTTGGATAGCGCGTACAGCCGATAGGGCGATGCACCTTGATGCGATCGCGCGTACCACGTCTGTAGCAGCGGCCCGGTGGTGGACAGGATGAAGAATGGCAACCCGATACTGACTATCAAGAGCGCGAAGATTCCGGTTACTGGAGAATCCGGACTGAGAGGCTTCCAGTTGGGCCCAGGAGTGATCGGCGATTGCCATATCAGTGCGAGAGCGCCCATCAGCACGACGCATGTGGAGACAATCGCGATGTGAACAGTCGCCTGTCGGCGTGCCGTGAGGCGGGCTGCTATGAGATGCGAATATGCGTAGCCGGCGACCAGCAGCAACTGGAAGAACAACATGCAGGTGATCCATACGGCCGGCGTACCTCCGAACCAGGGGAGGATATATCGTGCCAGTAGTGGTTCAACCTGGAACAGTAGAAATGCGCCGATGAAGATCGTGATTGCATAGGTGAGCATCGACGGGCCTAGTTGCTTGCATGCCGCAAACCTCCGCGCCCATATAATGAGGAGCAATTATGCGGCCAGCTAACGGCGACCTCCACCGTGTCCTCCTCCATGCCCGCCACCGTGACCGCCGCCGAATCCGTGTCCTCCGCCGAAGTGTCCTCCTCCATGTCCACCGCCAATGAAGACTGGAGCGACTCCACCGATCCAGAATATTGGCGGTGGGAAGAACGCGCCGTTCAAAGCGTTCAGCGACGCGACCTGCTCATCGTTCGATTGGGCGGCATATTGCGCAGTGTCACTCTCCTGCCGTTGCGCCATCTGGTAGCGGTCGTAGTCGCTCTGGTGGCCTTCGAAAACGCATACGCAAATGTCGGGATCGTAATACCAATAGACCGCGCCAGATTG
>PMOH01000362.1 GCA_003161515.1 Deltaproteobacteria bacterium | reverse complement strand
TCGCCGTACACCGACGACGATCCGGAGTACACGAAGCGCCGGACCTTGTGATCGCGCGCCGCGAGCAACACGTTCAGCGTCCCGACCACGTTGGTCATGTGGGTCTCGACCGGCTTCGCAATCGAAAGCGGAATTCGCGGCTGCGCGGCGACGTGGAAGACCGTATCGACCCCGTCGAACGCATCGGTGATCGAAGACGCATCTCTGATGTCTGCTTCGACCACTTCGGCCGCGCGGTTCACACCTTCGCGCCGGCCTGTGGCGAAGTTGTCGATGGTTCGCACGCGCAAGCCGGCAGCAATCAGCGCATCAACGAGATGCGATCCGATGAAGCCCGCGCCGCCGGTCACCAGCGCGAGTCGTCCTTGCGATTGCGAGTTGGTGCTCATTGATCGAGGTGCACGCGAGTTGGACAAAATTGCGCGGTCTGCATCGCTAGGATAACTTAGTTGGTTACCGCCTGCACCTTTGCGGGCATCCAACAATGACCACCGATGCGCATAGGATCAAGCTACTCAAGGAGTTGCTCGCCGAACGAATCCTCGTTCTGGACGGCGCATTCGGCACCTTTGTGCTCGGCGAAAATCTGAGCGCGGCGGATTACGGCGGCGCTCGCTACGAGGGATGCAACGAGAACGTCGTGCGCACGCGGCCGGATCTGATTCGCCGGATGCACGCAGGCTTTCTCGAAGTGGGCGCCGACATAATCGAGACCGCGAGCTTTCAGTCGAGCCCGATCGTGCTCGCCGAGTACGGTCTCGAGCCGGAAACGCGCGAACTCAACCGCCTCGCCGCGACGCTCGCGCGCGAGGAAGCCGCGCGATTCAGCACCGCCGACAAACCGCGCTTCGTGGCGGGCTCGATGGGCCCGACGACCAAGAGCATCTCGGTCACCGGCGGCGTCACCTTCGATCAGATGCGCGACGGCTACCAAATTCAGGCCGAAGGATTGATCGAAGGCGGCGCCGACATCCTGTTGCTCGAAACCGTCAACGACACGCTGAACTGCAAGGCAGGCCTCGTCGCTATCGAGGCCGCGATCGCAAAACTCGGCATCGCGCCCGCCGTCTGTGTGTCGGGAACGATCGAGACGATGGGCACGCTGCTCAGCGGTCAGGATATCGAGGCGTTTTACACCTCGCTCGCGCATCGCGATCTGCTCTGGATGGGCCTCAACTGCGCGACCGGTCCCGACTTCATGACCGATCATCTGCGCACGCTGTCGACTATTTCGAAATTTTTCGTCGCGTGCGTGCCCAACGCGGGCCTTCCCGACGAAGAAGGGCATTACAATGAGACGCCCGAGATGCTCGCGGGAAAAATCGCGCGCTTCGCGGAAAATGGCTGGGTCAATCTGGTCGGCGGATGCTGCGGCACGACGCCTGAGCATATTCGCCTGCTGGTGAATGCCGTGGCGGGCAAGCGCCCTCGAGAGCGCTCGACGCTCAAGCGTTCAGTGGTTTCGGGCATCGAGACTCTCGTCATCGACAACGACACGCGGCCGGTGATCGTTGGCGAGCGCACCAACGTACTCGGCAGCCGCAAATTCAAGCGGCTGATCGCGGACGGCAAGGTCGAGGAAGCTTCCGAAGTCGGCCGCGTGCAGGTCCGCCGCGGCGCACACATCCTCGACGTATGCTTGCAGGATCCGGATCGCGACGAGATGACGGACGTCACCCGCTTCCTCGAAATAGAAGTCAAAAAAGTAAAAGTGCCATTGATGATCGATTCGACCGATCATCGTGTGATCGAAGAATCGCTCAAGCGCACCCCGGGCAAGTCGCTGATCAATTCGATCAATCTCGAAGACGGCGAGGATCGTTTCAAGAAAGTGGTGCCGCTGGCGCGGCGCTTCGGCGCCGCGCTGGTGGTCGGATGTATCGACGACGACAAGCAGCAGGCGCAAGCGGTCACGCGCGATCGCAAGCTGCAGGTGGCGGAGCGATCTTTCAAACTGCTCACCGAAAAATACGGCGTCGAGCCCGAGGACATCATCTTCGATCCGCTGGTTTTCCCGGTCGGCACCGGCGACAAAAATTATATCGGCTCCGGCATCGAGACCATCGAGGGCATCCGGCTGATCAAGCAAGCGCTGCCGAGTTGCAAAACCATTCTCGGCATCTCGAACGTCTCGTTCGGACTGCCGGAGGCGGGCCGCGAAGTGCTTAACGCCGTGATGCTCTATCACTGCGTGCAGGCGGGTCTCGATTTGGCGATCGTTAATTCAGAGAAACTGCACCGTTACCCGTCGATTCCCGAAGAAGAGCGCAAACTCGCCGAGGATCTGATCTGGTGGCGCGGCGACGATCCGATTGCCGCCTTCGCCGCACATTTCCGCGAGCGCAAAAGCACCGTCACCGCCGAGGATCGCAAGTCGATGCCGCTCGACGGTCGCCTGGCGCGTTATATTCTCGAAGGCTCGAAAGACGGCTTGGTCGATGACCTCAACGAGGCTCTGGCCACGCGCGGCCCGCTCGAAATCATCAACGGCCCGTTGATGAAGGGCATGGACGAGGTCGGCCGCCTGTTCAACGCCAACCAGATGATCGTCGCCGAGGTTCTGCAATCGGCCGAGGCGATGAAGGCGGCGGTCGCGCATCTCGAGCCGCACATGCAGAAATCCGAGAGCGCGACCAAGGGCAAGATTATTCTCGCGACGGTCAAGGGCGACGTCCACGANNGACATCGGCAAGAACCTGGTCGAGATTATTCTCAGCAACAACGGCTACCGGGTCGTGAATCTGGGCATCAAGGTGCAGCCCGAGGAATTGATCAAAGCGTTCCGCGAGCATGGTCCGGACGCGATCGGGCTGTCGGGGCTGCTGGTGAAGTCGGCACAGATGATGGTCGCGACGGCGCAGGACTTGAAGACTGCGGGAATCGATTGCCCGATCCTGGTCGGCGGCGCCGCGCTCTCAAACCGCTTCACGCGGATGAAAATCGCGCCCGAATATCCGGGACTGGTAGCGTACGCCAACGACGCGATGAACGGTCTCGACCTCGCCAATCAGATCATGGACTTCGAGCGGCGCGAATCGCTCAAGCATGTGCTCGCCGATCAGTCGAAAAAGATGCTCGAGGCAGCGCCGAAGGTCGTCGATGCGCCTGCGGACGCGACGCCGCGCACTTCATCGGTGCGTCGCGACGTCGAGATTCCGAAGCCGCCCGATCTGAAGACTCACGTGATCCGCAACTACGATCTCGGCGAGATTTTCGACTACATCAATCCCAAGAGCCTCTACTCCAAGCATCTCGGGTTTCAAAACTATGTCGAGGCATTGGAGAGTGGCGACGCAAAGGCGCGCGAGCTTCATGATCGCGTCGAGGAAGTCGCGCAAGAAATGCTCGCGCGCACTGACATTTCAGCGAATGCCGTTTACCGATTTTTCCCCGCGCAGTCCGACGGCGATCGCACCGTCATGATTTTTTCTCCGGACGGCAAGACCGTGCTCGAATCATTCACCTTCGGCCGCCAGAGCGACGCGCCATACTTGAGCCTCGCCGATTACGTCGCCTCGCGCGATTCCGGCCGCACCGACTATTTGTGCATGTTCGTCACGACTATCGGCACCGGCGTGCGCGCACTCGCCGAGGATTGGAAAGACAAAGGCGACTATCTGCGCTCGCATATCCTGCAAGTGCTCGCGCTCGAAGGCGCCGAGGCGTTCGCCGAGTTGCTGCATCTCAAGATTCGACAAATGTGGGGAATCGGCGATCCGCCGGGCCTTTCGCTCAAGGATCTCGTGCAGGCGCACTATCACGGCAAGCGGTTCTCGTTCGGCTACCCAGCCTGTCCCCGTCTGGAGGACCAGGAGCAGCTGTTCCGCCTGCTCGAGGTCGAGAAGAATGCGATCGGCGTGCAATTGACCGACGGCTTCATGATGGATCCCGAGAGCGCTGTGAGCGCGGTCGTCTTCCATCATCCGGAGGCAAAGTATTTCAGCCTCTCACCGGCCGACATCGAGCGTCTCGAGCGCGAGTTCGAAGCGGCCGCCGTCAAGCGCGCCGCGAGCTAGCCTCCGATTTATTCGCTAAATCGCTCTGCTGCGCAGTTCGCGCTCGGCCAGTTCAAGATCCGCTTCGATCATCAATTCCGCGAGCCTCTCGAACTTGACCTTGGGCGTCCAACCGAGCTGGCGCTTCGCCTTTGAGGCGTCGCCGATCAACAGATCGACTTCCGCAGGACGGAAGAACCGCTGATCGATCTC
>PMOH01000476.1 GCA_003161515.1 Deltaproteobacteria bacterium | reverse complement strand
GCAGAAGAGCGAGCAGTCCGAGGTGCTGAGCATCCCGGACGACACCTGGGCGGGCGCCAGTATCGTGATCCCGATACAGAATTTTCTGCGAGTCGGCGACAAGGGCGTGAGCCGTCCGCTGCACGCCTTCAGCTGCGCGCCGACGCCGAAGATATTTGCGATCAGCGTGGATATCGATCCGGGACCCGCAGTGTGGACGACCTATGGCGCAGAGGCGATGCGCGTCCAGGTGAAGCCGGATTTCGGATTGCTCAACCTGATCATCGCGGCCTTCGTGCCCAAGCTGCATGCGTGGTTCGATCCGCACGACGGTCTGGCATTCATCGGCGACGAAGCGGCGCGCTACTACAAGGGCCCGCCGATCATGCTCGTGAAGCGGCATAGCGCCGAGCAGGTCGGCGAGCGTCAAATAAAATAGCGGAATCGATCTCTAAAAAAGATCTAAAAGTGGACGATGCCCTCGCCCTCGACGTGGCGGGCGCTCTTCGAGGCTTTGGGCTTCCGATACAGAAACGAAGTCTTGCAACTCGGGCAGGTGCCTTCGGGCTGCTGGCCGCTGCGGCGCACCAGTTTGACGTAACGCACGGTTCCGTCGTCGCACAGATGACCGGCGACGGGGAAGTCGTAGACGGTGCGGACCGTGTTTTTCTCGCTCATTATTTCCGTAGCGCTCCTCAAGTCAGTTAGCTGTTCCGCCAATTGATACGCAACGCGGCTTTTTTCGTTTCAAATTCCCCGACGCCGCGATCCGAAATCAAACTCGGATTAAACACCATATTGAAATCGCGTCATCGATCAATCCTTTTGACGATCGATTTCAAAAAAATCTTCACCGATCACCGGGACCGGGCGCGCACTTCGAACGTCACCAGCTCGAACGGCTTGAGCTCGAGCGTTATTGCCCCGTCGCGCGAACGCCTGAGGCCCGCGCGCTTCACGGCGCGTCCAGCGAGATCGACCAGGCGCGCGCGACCACTGGCAGAGAAGGTGAAGCGGGCGGTTTCGGGCTTCGGCGACGCGCTGTATGCGCGCACTTTGTAAGCGCTCGCGCGGGCGAGCGGTCGCGCGGTGGAAAAAATTACGCGGGGATTGTTGCAGCCGAGCAACGATACGGCGGCATCGCCGTCGTGGCGACGGCCGGAGAAAACGCGCGGCGGCGACGTGTACGCCTCGACGCGTCGCAGCAAGTCGCTGTCCAGATAACTGCCGCGAAACGTCGCGACCGCAAATTCGAAACGATGGCCGCCCAGTTCCTGGGCGTCGGGCGTTTCCAGCTCGGGCCCTGCCCCGCCGCGGCGCGTGGCGAGGTCCGAGCGCGAGAGCCACCCGACGCATCGGAGCAGCGTCAGGAGAATCGTCGTCGCACCCGCAGGATCGGGGCGCGCCTCGACCTCGAGGAGGCCGCGGCTCACGAGCGCGGCCGAGAAATCGGCGCCTTCGACGCCGGTGAACGTCCGATGAGGCACAGTGGGATAGATGTCCTCAGTGCCGCGCGGTTCCGACGGTGCGAGCGGGCGGCGGATCACGCCGAAGCTGGTGTCGTGGACCGCGTCGGACGCGACGACGGGCGTGCGCAATGCCGCGCGCAGGCGATGGTCGCGAGCGCGATTCGTTACGTCGGCGATGAAATCGACGCGGTCGAGCCCGGCGTAGAGCGTCGCGGTGAGTGCGATGTCGAGCCGCTCGCGTTCCGACGAACGATCACGTCGATCTGCCGTGAGCGCGGCCGGCACTTCGAACGTCATCGACAGCTTTATGCGCCGGCGCACGCGGCCGTTCTCGACAATGCTCGCGGAGATCGATGCGGGCGTCGCGATCGATGTGCCCTCGCCGACCGGATCGAAGTTGTACTCGTCGCCGCGATCACCATCATCTTCGAAGTACAGCTCCATCGCCGTGTTGCGCGCGAGATCGCGAATCTCCAGGCCCCGCCTCGTCGCCGTCAGGCGGAAAAATTCATTCTCGATGGACGCGACCGGCTCAGTATTCTTGGGCGCCGCGGCGGAATCGTCGCGAACCAGCCGATAGAAGCTGAATCCCGTTTGCGCGAGATCGTCGGCGACAAAACTTACGGTGCATCGCGCGGCGCTGGTTGCGTGAATGCGCACCGAGCCCGAATCGGGGATGCGAGTGCGAATCGCGTGCCTGAATTCCTCGAGATCGAGATCGCTGAACGCCGCTCGGCTCATGAAAAAGTTCACCTGCGGGCGGCCGTCAGGCGTTGTCGCAATCTCGAAGCGATTCACGGTGCGGCCGAAGATGGACGGCTGGCTCAACCCGCCAACAATCGATTTGAATTCGGCCGCCGGCATGTCGGAGTCGAGCGCGCGCGGCTCGCGGCCAAAGTCAGTCGCGACCGCGATGCGCCGGCCATCGGCAGTCTCTACGGCGTAGTGTGCGTCCGGGTCGGCGACCTCAGCCTCGCCGCTGACGAGTGCGACGCGGGCGAGCGACGGATTGAATACGGCGATTTCCGACGCTTCGACGTTGCGCGAAATAAGACACGCAGACGCGGCGCGGCGCACTGCCGTCTCGGCGAGCATCGCCGCCTGATCGAATCGATAGCGCATGTCGATATGCACCTGGTCGACCGAGCATCCGCAAATCGAATCATGGGGATGATTCTGAATTTCGGTCCGCCACGCCATCTCGAGGAACGCGTCGAGGCCGGCGCCGCGCCCCAATGCGTTGGCCAGCGCCGCCAGCGGATCGGCGTAGCGCTCGAGCGCGCGGCAATTTTCAAAGTCGCGCTGCTTGATCCATGTGCGCGCCGAGGTGACTCCCGGCAGCAGATGCGAGCGCAGGGGAGAGCGCAGTTCGCCTGCATGGCGCGGAGTGCCGTAGAGCGGAAGCTCGGCGAGTCGGCGCACATAGTTCTCGAGCGAACCCGTCTCGAACGTCATCGCGGAAATTTCACGCGCCTCGTTGATTCGCTCGGAGAGCCGCGCATCGGGCTGGGCGTGATCGGTCCCGGTCATCACGAGGATCGGCGTGCCGGCGGCGAAGCCGCGCTCGCGGTGCGCAATCTGTTCGGCGCGCGCGACGAAGCTCTCGACCGTTTCGAGCGGCAGATTAGCGCCGTTCGAATAGCCATTGGGCAGATAGACCGTCAGCACCGAACTGCCGTCGAGCGCCTCCCACACGAAGCGATTGCGATTTACGTCCGCGCCGACGCCGCGCCACAACACCGCAGTGGTGAATCCGAAGCCGGCAAGAATCTGCGGCATTTGCGCGATGTGTCCGAACTGATCGGGCAGGTAGCCGGCGTCGAGCGGTCGCCCGAAGCGCCGCGCGATGGCCATGCCGATTTCGAGATTGCGAATCAGCGACTCGCCACTCACCAGGAAGCTGTCCGCGAGCACGTACCACGGTCCGACCTGGATTTTGCCCGCGCGAATCAGGTTGCGCAGCCGCGGCTCGGCGCGCGGGCGCATCTCGAGATAGTCGTCGAGCACTATCGTCTGGCCGTCGAAGTGAAACGACGGAATCGTTCCTCGTTCGACCAGCGGGATCATGCGATCGGCCATCGCGACCAGCCGCGCACGCATCTGCTGGAACGGTTGATACCATTCGCGATCCCAATGCGTGTGAACGACGAAGTACAGATGATCCATAAAGACCGGCTCAGGCGGGTCGGCGTGGGACGAGAATCTTGCGGCGCAGGATCATTATCTGTTCGCCGCGCTGATTGAGGCCGCGCGTTTCGACGTAGATGACGCCGCGATCGCTTTTCGACTTCGATTCGGTCGTCTCGAGCACTGTCGTTTCGGCATACAGCGTATCGCCGGCGAAGGTCGGACCGGTGTGACGCACCGATTCGTACTCGAGGTTGGCAATCGCATTCTCGCTCACGTCCTT
>PMOH01000495.1 GCA_003161515.1 Deltaproteobacteria bacterium | reverse complement strand
AGCACCACGCCGCGTTTGAGTTCGTTGTAGGCGCGATCCAGCTCATGCTTGATTTCGTCGGGCTCGACTTCAATCGTAACTTTGCGCCGGAGACTGTTGGGTTCTTCGATATTTACATTCATGGTGGTTTGAATCTCACAGATAAACATACTGCGATTGTGGGAATCAACCGAGGGCGCGCGAAAAGGAGCGCTGCGCGATCTCCAGAGACCAGAACCGGCTTCGCGTCCGCGAAGCTGTCCGAGATCCTTCCAGCCGGTCGCGTTGCTCCCTCCGTCAGGATGACAAAACTCCGGTCGCGTTGCTCCCTCCGTCAGGATGACAAAGACTCCGCTCGCGTTGCTCCCTTCGTCAGGACGACAGATGAGGCTCGCGTTGCTCGCCGTCAGAATAAGAGAAGAGCGCTCGCGATGCTCGCGTCGGTCAGGACGATGCGCTAAGTGGTTCGCTTTCTTGAGTCATCCTGAGCGCAGCGAAGGATCTCGCGCGTACGCGCTTCGCAGTTGGACGGATCAGCCGGCGGTTAGATTTCGTTGCGGATTATTCTGGTCGCAATTACTAGCGCGGTGGCGCCTGAGGTCGACATCAGGATTGCGCCGATGAAGTTGTGCGCGCGGACGCCCAGCACCTCGAAGATCATTCCGCCGATCACTCCGCCGAGCAGGCCGAGCCCGATGTCGCACATCATGCCGTAGCCATTGCCATTCAGGATTTTTCCCGCCAGCCATCCTGAGATAAGTCCGACTATAATCCATTCGAACATATTGCCTGTCCTCCTTGGTCGCGCTCTCGCAGCAGACAGAGAGCAAGAGCGCTGCCATTGGGATTCATGTGGATTTGCACGACAACGGGGTCGAGATCCGGCGCTCGCGATGCCGTGTTTCGACTGCGGTGCAGAGTTGAGGCTGCGCTGCGGGTTGCGGGAGAAGAAGGTTTAGCTGACACTTGTCGGCGCTGATGAGTGGTCGAGCAAAACTGCGCGGGGCGATTTCAGGGTTTGGCGAAGTTGCCGCGCGGGCGCATCTGGCGGGATGGCGTACTCGCGACAATGTTGCGATCGGTGCGATCCATGATCCGATTTCGGAGCGGCGGCATGAGGCGATTCGCCTGATCAAGAATGTTCGCGTCTATGACGACCTCGAGTTGATGCTCGACGGGGAGGCACCCGATTTTGTCGATGTTGCTAGTCCGCCCGGGTTGCATAATGAGGCGGCGCGCGCGGCGCTTTCAGCGGGCGCGCATGTAATCGTCGAGAAGCCGCTTGCGCTTTCGCTTACCGAGTTCGATCAGCTGGCGGCATTGGCGGCTGAAAAACATCGCGTGCTGATATGCGTGCACAACTGGAAGTACGCGCCTGCATATGCGGTCGCGCGACGGGCGATCGAGGCTGGGCGGCTGGGCGCGATTCGATTCATCTCGATCGATCGGCTGCGGACTCAGCCGGCCGGTGCGGGCGGCAGCGGCGGGAAGTGGCGCGCGTACGCAGCGTCGGGCGGCGGGATTTTGATCGATCATGGATGGCACGTCTTCTACCTTATGCATTGGCTGATGGGCGGCGATTCGCCGGTGTCGATTTCGGCGCGGCTCGAGTCGCCGGCGGGCGTGGAGGTTGACGACGTTGCCGACGTGCGAATCAGGTTCGGGAGTGGAGCGTTCTCTCGGGCACATCTTTCGTGGCGCGCGCCGGTGCGCAGAACGTCGGCGCTTATATATGGAGAGCGCGCCAGTCTCGAGATCGAAGGCGATCGGGTGATGCTTACCGATCGGTCGGGGACAATCGAGGACCTGTCGGTCGCGGACATCGCAGACGACTCGTACCATTCGGCATGGTTCAGGGGAGTGGCGGCGGAGTTCGAGCAGGCTGTCACCGAAGGAACCGATTCGCCCCTCGCGAAACGCAACCTGACCGAGGCGCGTGTTGCACTGATGCTAATCGACGCTGCGCGTAAATCATCTATGAACGATGGCGTCGAGATACATCTCCCATAAAATCAAATAGTTAGGCCGAAACGGCGCGCGCGGCTGGGTTTCGCGGACCCTGACCGACTGACCGCTCGGACTGTCGCTCTTGACTTTCGAGAGTGTGACGGTAAAGTTGCCATTGACCGAATGGTTAGCCGCAGTTTGATGACGGCGGCTTGAATTAGTGGGTGTTGGGTAGTTTTTGTGGCTACGGGCGACGACAGGAGTAAAGCGGGGGGCCAAAGCCGAGATATGGGCGTTTCGCAAATAAAAGTGGGCATCACGGAGCCGCGGACCGCGTCGCAGGACTCGCGCGACGAGATCCTGAAGGCGGCGATGCAGCTATTTGCGAATCGCGGCTTCCATGAGACCTCGATGTCCGAAGTGGCGCGCGAGGCGCACGTCAGCAAGGCGCTGATTTTCTGGCATTTCAAGACCAAGGAAGAGCTGTTCGTCGCGGTGCTGAACCGTCTGCTGGAGCCGTACTTTATCGATTTTGCCGAAGAGGCGGCGGCGATGGACGAGCGCCAGCAGATCGAGAAGCTGGTCGAGGCGTACCTGCTGTTCGTTCGCGACAATGCCAGTTCGGTGCGGTTTTTCCTCGCGCAGATGCTCCACGATCAGCGCCTGTCGGAGGGTCTCAACGAGCAGGTGCTCAAGCTCTACAGCGGATATCGCGCGATGCTGGTCGAGTTGATCACGCGAGTGCAGCAGAAGAACATCTGTGCGCTGCGGACGGCGCCGGAATCGGCCGCGGCGTTCCTGCTGTCGGCGCTGAACGGATTGCTGATCGAGTACTTGTTTATGGGCGCGAATGCGATCGACCCCGAAGGGGCGGTGGCGATGGTTGGTGAGTGGCTGTTCGGTCCGTCGGGGACATCTTCATCGGAGGGCGGCGCACCGTCCGCCTGAATTTCCTTCAACTTCTACCAGGAGCGTTATGCGTATTCCGCTAAGACAGATGATCGACCTCGGCCGCTACATGCGCGCCAAGAAAAAAGCGGGCGAGAAATATTTTCCACTGGTGCTGATGCTCGAGCCGCTGCATGCGTGCAACCTCGCGTGCATCGGATGCGGCCGTATCGTCGAGTACAAGGACACCATCCGCGACATGATGCCGCTGGACGAGGCGCTGCATTCGGCAGAAGAAGCCGGCGCTCCGATCGTCTCGATCTGCGGCGGCGAGCCGTTGATGTACAAGCATATCGCGGCGCTGACGCGCGGGCTGATCGAGGATCAGAAGCGTCACGTGATGATCTGCACCAACGCGATCCTGCTCGAGCGATTCGTCAAGCAGGTACCGCCGAGTCCGTATCTCAGCTTCAACCTGCACCTGGACGGGATGCGGGAGACCAACGATCGCGTGTTGTCCAGGGTGGGGCATTTCGACATCGTCGTGAAGATGATCAAGATGCTGAAGGAGAAGGGCTACCGCGTGCAGACCAACACGACGGTGTTCAAAGAGACCAGCGGGCAGGAGCTCGAAGACATGGTCAAGTACCTGACCAGCCTCGGCGTCGATGGGATGCTGCTGAGTCCCGGCTATCACTACCAGGTGCTGCAGAACGACGACGAGTATCTGAAGAAAGAAGAGATGCCGGCGAAGTTTTTCAAGGTTCGCGACATGGCGAA
>PMOH01000487.1 GCA_003161515.1 Deltaproteobacteria bacterium | reverse complement strand
AGGATTCCGATCGGGCGGCCGCGCGTATCAACCACCGGGATGCGGTGAATCTCGTGCGTGCGCATCAGGCGATGCGCCGTGTCGAGATCGTCGGTGCGCGTGCACGAGATGACTTTCGGCGACATCACGCGCTCGACCGGAATCGCCTCGATCGGGACGCCTTGCGTATACGACGCCATGCAGATGTCGCGATCGGTGACAATTCCGACGAGCTTGCCGTGCATATCAACGACCGGCGCACATCCGCAATCGTGATCCCACATAATTCGTGCCGCCGCATTCAACGAGTCATGAGTCGTGCACGCTTGCACATCGCGGGTCATCAGGTCAGCGATTTTCACTGAGTTAACTCCTCACAGCGGTATTCGCTTGAAAATTATTTCCAGGTTGAGAACGGTTTGATCGACAGGTTCGAATTGAAATAGCGCGGGTCGCCGCTCACTTCGCGATCGACCCAGTCGGGCAGCTCAACAGTTTCCTTCGCGTCCTTGAGTTCGACTTCGGCGACCGTCAGTCCGGAATTGGCGCCGCCGAATTCATCGACTTCCCAGGTATGGCCCTTGAACACAATCCGGTAGCGCGTCTTTTCAATCGGCGGATGCTCGCACAGGCTTGCCAGGATCTCATTGGCGTCGTTGAGCGGAATCTCGTACTCATATTCGTCGCGCGTAATGTCTTTCGTCGATCCTTTTATCGTCACGTAGGCCTTGTCCCCGTAAGTGCGGACGCGCACCGAGGACAGCTTCGACGCGCTCAGATAACCCTGTCGAATCTCGAGGCCGGGTCCAAGATCGCTCCACTTGCGCGGATGGACCAAAAACTTGCGCTCAATCTCCTTCCCCATTTTCTTTTTTTAGTATCTACCCGAATCTCTAACAATCGTGTGTCGTTGATGTAATCCCGCTGACGTGCTTGCGCGCTCAAGTTGCGGTTGCGGCTGCGCGCGGCGTCATTCCAGTCATCAGCTTCAGGTGACGAACATAGTTTATATTCGCGTGAGAGTTGAGGCCAAGTTTTGCGATCGCTCGAAGCACGGCGGCGGAGTCCTCCGATTCGATCGCAACCGTTTCCGAGGTTGCGCCGCCGGCGATTCGAACTTCGGCAAATTCCGCGGTGAACTTTTCCGACGTGTACTGGTTGCGCAGCTTTACGACTTCAACCAGCTCCAGGTCGCGATTGGGCCGCACCAGGTCGCGGATCAGTTCGCCATGACTGTAAGACGGTTGCGTAATTTGCGGGACCGCAACCCCGAGATTGGGGAACACCTGTTCGACGATCGCGCGCGAGTCGAGCGGGAACCCGGACTTCAGCACTGGACGCCATCGCTCGAGCCGGCCGACCTGCTCGCTCATCAGCTTGAGGTCGAGCAGTTCGTCGCGAATCTTGAGGTTGGCGGTATCCGTCGCGCGCGAGAGGATGTAGGTCTCCGCGCTTTCATGCGGATCGGACGGCTCTGCGATTGCGGCCAGCCGATCGCGAAACGGGCTAAGGTGATTTCCCCAAATCCGGAATTCGAATCTTCCCAGCGGATTGCTCATCGTCGTCGCAGCAAAACATTATCGAGGCTGCGCATCACGATAACATTTCCGCCGTGCGTGGGAAAAATCAGGCTGCGCGATTTCGGTTTTAGTATTTTTAGAAACCAGCACCCTCCCGCATTCCGGCCGCGCGGGCCGACGAACCCGGATCGCCGCCAATGGATCGTTTGCGCGACGAGCGTCCCGCGCGCACCACTTGCCGACGGCCGACCGATCGCATCTGCTTGGTCGGTAGATCGTCCACGCTCAGCAATCCTAGCCGCGCGCGCAATGACGCCGGCTCGATTCCAAGCACGTCGCATACGTATTCAAAGGAAAACGGACTGTGGATTCCAGCCTCCGCCTGGAACCATCGCTGTACCTCGTCGTATTGCTCGCGGTCACATCGCCGCGACGAGTTTACCGTCTTGACGTAGCATCGGACCGCGTCTTCCAGCACCGCGAACACCAATCGCGTCTCGCCGTCGAGCATCGAGCGGCGCCGGGTCAAATCGAAGAACTGAACCGGCACGAGAAAATCGGGCTCGAAGCGGGCGCTGAGCCACGGATCCGGCCCGGCGCATTCGGCGATTACCTGGTTAGAAGGTCCGAATTGATGAACCTGTGAAAGCGAAGCAGCCATAATGGACCCTCCTTAAGCTAAGCGAACTCCTGCCAGCCAGCATGGTCTGTGCCAACCCGATAACGGCATGCTAAAGTGAGAAATCACTGGCCAAATGAGAGTTTTCGCGATGCCGACGACGGCGCATGCTGCTCAATTATGCGGCATCACGGCGATTGTCAGCCGTGCAATCGGGTCCCGCCCGGAACACAGCGATCTTAAGAAAGGCTCTCGCGCCTGCCCTGCAATCCGGTTACACTGCCGCGTTCCGGGGCGCGGCAGAGGTTCGATGAAGCAACCAAATTGAAACATTTTCCGTATATGGAACTACTGGACTCGAATCGCGCGCGGAAAGAGTATTGAGTCCGCCCATTCTTACAAAAGTGGCGCGAGGCACGATCAATGCTGACATTAAAAAATGCTGACGGCCGACAAATATGAAAACCCGAACCAAAGCCCGACCTAAGAAGGCCGCCACGAAAACCAGTACGAAAACAATTAAGAGGCAGAAGACCAAGATGGTATCCGCAGTCAACACCGGCGGACGGAGAATCGACGCGCTCAAACGCATGCTCGCCAAAGAGCGCGCAGACACGCTTGCCCGGGTGAAAGAATTAATGCGCGAGCAGGCTCGCAACGGCGGACAGCCGCCCGCTGACGAGATGGATGTCGCGCGATCGTTGTCCGAAGTCGAGACGCACGCGGCGCTGTTCGATCGCGCGCAGGAGCGGCTGAGCGCAATCGACGCGGCAATCGCACGGCTCGGAGCGGGAGTCTATGGAGTGTGCGCGCGATGCGGCGACGAAATCCCGCTGGCGCGGCTCCAGGTAATTCCGTTCGCGCAATATTGCGTCGATTGTCAGAACGAAGCGAACACCGAAGCTCGCAGCGGTCAGAGTGGAACGGCTAAGCCGTTCGGCGGCCGATGGACCGGGCCTGAAGAGCTCAGCAATCCCGACGACGCCGAAGAACACGTCGAACGAGTTCCCACCGCCGACGACGACGTGCAGGTGGACAGCGCATTCGGCCCCGATGAGGACGAGCTGGAAGCGACCGGCGTCGAGAAGCGCCGTCGCGGACGTCCGCCGAAAGCGAA
>PMOH01000218.1 GCA_003161515.1 Deltaproteobacteria bacterium | reverse complement strand
ATCATCGGCGCGACCGGCGGACTCATCCTGTGGTTCGGATGGTATGGATTCAACCCGGGCAGCACGTTGTCCGCGATGGACGCCCAGGGCATCGGCCGCGTCTCGTTCAACACGACGATCGCGGCATGCTCGGCGGGTCTCACGTCGCTCTTTTATTCTTACTACAAGAGTGGCAAATGGGATCTCGCACTGACGGTTAACGGATTCCTGGCGGGCCTCGTCGCGATCACCTGCCCCTGTTACTGGGTCGATCCCGAGGGTGCGTTCCTGCTCGGAATCGGCGCCGGAATCGTCGTGGTCTGGGGCATCGACCTGCTCGAATATCTGCGCATCGACGATCCGATCGGCGCCGTCCCGGTGCATATGATCGCCGGAATCTGGGGCACGCTCTCGCTGGGCCTCTTCGCCGCCGGCAAGTATGGTGCCCCGACTGCGACCGGCGCGGACACCAGCAGCGTGGTCACCGGCCTGTTCTACGGCGGCGGCTTCGGCGTTCTGAAAGCGCAGATGATCGGTAGCTTCTCGATCACGATCGCGACCTTCGTCGCCTCGATGGCTCTCATGTACGCAGTGAAGTACGGCTTCCGACTGCGCATTCCGACCGAGGGCGAGATCGAAGGGCTCGATCTGCACGAGCACGGCTTCCCGGCCTATCCGGAATACGTGGTCAACGGCGACGACGGCTGCCCCAAGAGCATCGACGACGTACCAATCGGCAGGCGCACCCTGTCGCGTCCTTCCAAAGCCAAGAAGGTCGCCTAGGAAGTTGCGCAGTGCCCGAACGAAACGCATCGACACTTTTTACGGGAAGTAGTCATTGCGTACGGAACCAACGGGCCGGCCTCAGTCGGAATCAGCCACCGACTCGGGGCCGGCCCGAACTTACCAAGATGGAACTGGATCGTGATAAGGGCAGCGAAAAGATTTGTCAGCTATCTCGCTCAGCAGCGGCTTCGGCGCAAAGTAATCAGCGCGCTCGAAGTCAATCGGCGCGCCGGCGTTCGCAACGACGGCCTCTCACTCAAGAGCATGCGCAATCGACTCGAGGTGGAATGGCAGGCGCGCGAAGTTCATCCTTGGGATCAAGGTCTGCCGCCGGAGCGCACCGCGCAGAAGTTCGTCCAGCAATGCCTCGAGGATGTGGACGCGGCAATCTCCCGATTGTTCGCGACGCTGCCCGACACCGATGAGATCGTCTTGCGCGTGCTCGACCCGACTTCGGGAGATCCAATCGTGGTGGGTACCGTCACGCGCGCAGAGGCGGCTGCCGCAACCGCGGGATCAGTCGGGATGAAGCTCAAGTCGCTCGGCCTGGTGTATCGACTGGCGGATTGGCAGTTCGAATCGTTGGGCAGCTGAGATGGGTCCCAGCGGAACCACAAGCGAGTGCTGGTGACTGCCTGACAAGCGACTGCCTGCCGTTTGAGCAGGCACATTGCATTTTTCATCAAGATTTATTCGATTTTGAAATGGCACTTTTCATGCTTTGAGCCCCTGTGCTCCCGCCCGTAACGGGAGCGACGCGCGCCACGGCGGACAAACCACACCTTCCGCCGTGAATCGAAGGAGGCAAGATGGCTGAAGAACAGAAGAAGATGGTGCCGACCCTCGGCTTGACCGGAGTCACGGTCAACGCGATGGCGCTCATCGCCCCAGGAGCATTCCTGTGGATTACATTTGTAGTCCAGGCGGGCTACGCGTATCCGTCGGGCTTGGCGATGTGGGCCGGCATTTTCGCCGCCCTGATGCTCGCGTACGCGACCGCGATCTCGTACTCGGAACTGGCCAAGCTCTATCCGGGTGCGGGCAGTTCCTATCTCTTTGCTGAGCAAGCGTTTCTCGGCAAGACGCACGCGTACAGGTTTGCGCGCATAGCGAAATTCACGATCGGGTGGGCATCGCACCTTTACTACTGGGTCTATCCAGGCGTGATGGTCGCGACCATGGGGGTAATGATCGGCTACATCGTGGGCAGCGTCGCACCTTCGACGATGAACGCAGGTGTGCCGGGCCCGGTTTTCATGGCGCTGGTAGCGATCATTTTCTCATTCGCCGTCGCGTGGATTGCGTTTCAGGGCGTGAACGGATCGACCAACGTCAACATCGCGATCAATGCGATCCAAATCATCGCCCTCCTCTTCTTTGCGGCATTGGCGATCGCCTACCGCTTGGGACATCCCGACGGCTCGACCGGTCTGGCCCTGGACGGCACCTCGAAGGTCTTGCACTACTCGTTGACCGGCGATACGCCCGCTCACCCGTCTGGATGGTCAGTAATACTTCCGCACAACTTCAACTGGATGATGCTTCAGGCAACGATCGCAATCTTGCTGCTCGTTGGTTTCGAATCAGTCACCTCGCTCGGGGAAGAGGCGCTCAACCCCAAAAAAGATATCCCTCGCGCGGTCATCCTGTCACTCACTATCCAGTGCTTGTTTTGCTACCTGATCGAATACTTCGCCGCCAACTATTTCCTCAACAGCGCGTACAGTCTTGCTGATGCGAAAGGTTCGGCCGCACCGATCGGCGACATGCTGGTGATTCTGGGTAATGCACTCTTGGGCGGGCACGGCCAGGCTTTCATGCTGTTGGAAGCCCTGACGGTCTTCCTCGCACTCATCGGCACGACGCTGTCATGCATCAACACCGGTGCGCGCGTGACCTACGCGATGGGCCGCGACGCGGAAGTGCCCGAGCATTTCGGCCTGCTTCACGGCGAGAACCTCACTCCCCATCGTGCGATCTGGACGCTCGCCACGATTTCGGCGGTTCTCGGCGCGTACGCTGCGCTGTACTTTTTCGCCGGCTCCGCGGCCCCCGATGACAAGACCATCGCCACGCTGCCGCATAACTTGTGGTACGCCGTCGGGATGAGCTCCAACGCGTCGCTCTCGGCGCTGCCCAATGGACTTGCGCTAGTGACGCTGGTCTCAAACTTCGGCACTTTCGCGCTCTACGGACTGACCAATATCGTCGCCATCGTAGCCTTCCGCGAACATAACGAGTTCAGCGGCATGAAGCACATGGTGATACCGATCTTCGGTGCGGTCGCAAACTTCGCCTGCATGGCATTCTACATCATTGGACCTATCGAAGGACTCGGCAGCGTGAAGGAACCGCTGATGGCGGTTGGGATCTCGGTGATTTGGGGAATTTACGGTGCGATTTATTTCGTTCGCAATTCCAAGAAGAGAGGCAAAGAGACGATCCTCGTAACCAAGCCGGCCTGATCCCGAACAGGCTGGTCTGGCGAATAAATCCCTGGGGCGAGCCGCGAGCGATCGCGGCCCGCCCTTCGGCCGTTTAATCCTAATCCAACTTTGCGTCAGGTCGTCGCTCTGGGTACCTTGCCGGAAATGGATTCGTCGCCCTCCGCTCCGCCGTCCGTGGAGCAGGCTTTCGAAGTCGCGCTCCTGTCCGATGTCGGAACCAGGCGCCCCGACAACGAAGACTCGTGCGGACACTTCATCGAGAGTCCCGACAGCGTCGTGTTTGCAGTCGCCGACGGCGTCGGTGGCTACGAAGGCGGTGAAATCGCCAGCCGGATGGCGGTGGACATTTTGCTCGAAGCGTACCGCGAAAGTCCTGTGGCCTGGGGCGCGGCCAAGCGCCTCTATCGCGCCATCACGCGCGCCAACATCGGCATTCACGACAAGGCGCTGACCGTGCCGGAACTGTCCCGCATGTCCACCACCATGACTGCGGTCGCGGTCGAAAAAGGAATTCTGTCAGCCGTCCACGTCGGAGACTGCCGGCTGCATTTGATTCGTCACAGTCACATCTCGGTTGTCACTAAAGATCACACGATGGTCGCCGACAAGGTCCGGATGGGGATGATGACTGCCGAGCGAGCCCGGACGCATCCCGAGCGTGGGATGCTTCTGCGCAGCCTCGGCCGCGAGCTGATAGCGTCGATCGATCGGATCACGCTGCCGCTGTTCGAGCGCGACCGCCTGATACTGTGCAGCGACGGTCTCTACAACACGCTCGACGACAAGGAACTCGAATCGCTCTCGCGCGACGTCGACGCCGAGACCGCGTGCCGCAACCTGATCGACGAAGCAAACAAACGCGGCACCCACGACAACCTGACCTGCGCCGTCTTCCGAATGACCTCCCACACCGGCCACACCCTGGCCACCGGCGGCTGGCGCGAACGCCTACGCAACCTCTTCCGCCGATAACCGCTCTTATCCCTTCCGTCAGATCAATCGTCTTCAGTTTGTCGGGAGCAGTAGTGAGCAGGGACGGGAGTCCTTTTTGCCTTGCTAAATTCGGTACACCCAGTTCTCTCGAAGCTTCGCAATACCTAGTTTGTGCAGCGTCGATGTTCGGGTGCCGAGCCTGCCTCGTGGATTGTCCCGAAAATCGGCTTCCATGACCTTTCCGAGATATACTTCCGTGAACGTCATAGGCGCGCGATTGTGAGCAGGCTCGGTATTGCAATCCACGCGATAAACGAAGCTGCACATCCATTGGTCCCGAGCTCCGTGCGTATCAACCGCGCCGCCCTTTTTGCGAGTACTCTTTATTTCGATTCCTTCTGTCCCGGCTTTGATCGAATTGTGCGGATAGACACCATTCAGGACCAGATCTGGATGTCCGTCGTGGTAGGCGTTTTGAGTCAAAGTCCGCGAGTGTTTTGCTAAACTGGCTGTTAGCATGTCTGAGACCATTCCAGACATGTTCGCTGGCCTGAGCATATCATCGAAACGAGTCAGACCTTTAGAAATCAACAATTCGTTCACGTCATAGAAAAAATCGTAGATATCCTGCATTGCCAGAGCAAAATCTTGGTAGCGCAACCGCCTTAGGATTGAACTTCTCCCGGTTAACTGTGTTGCGTACCGCCATTCGCTCGATTCATAGCCGGGAAAGACTGCTGAAGTCCAATTGCAAACTCGATCTTCGCAAGTCGTGGAATCGCGCGTTCGGCGATCTTGAAGTAGCGTGGATCAATTTCGAGACCGACGCTCTCATAACCGACCGCGACGGCGGCCGCGATTGTCGAACCAGCCCCCATGAACGGATCAAGTACTACTCAGAGCCGAGCGGAAGAGACGCACGCACGATCTGCCGCATGAAGCGTTGGGGTTTCAGTGAGGGGTGAGGTGCTACCGACCTCTCATCCGCCCGAGTGGGCGATGACAGAACTACGTCGCTGAATGGTTGGTCTGCGGATATTCTACGAAGGCCGCCAGTCTTCCATTTCCGGAGATTGTCCTGGACTCGACCCTCGCACGGCTTCCTGAACAATCCCCATGGTTCCCAGCCTGATCTCGGCATGACGCTGACGTGTGCAAATTCTGCGTGAGCGTTTTTCGGTCGATCACCGCCCCGAAGAGTTTGAACGAGCCGGATAATTTCGCCGCGCTTCTCGAAACCCGCCTCCATCAAGGGCATGTACACCAAGTGCGAAAGCAGAGGGTTCGTTGCGATGAAAATATGTCCGCCCGGAACCAAAAGACGCATCGCTGCCACCGCGAATCGCGCAAAGAACGCTCTCAAGGCACTTAGCTCGGCTTGGTCTAGGACCGTAAATCTCGGGACCGGACTACGTTTGCAGCCGTCGAACGATGGTGGAATCCGCCAGACTCCTCCGCGCCCCGCGCGCAGCTTTTGCTTCTCCACCTCAGAGTATTCTTTCAGTCCATACGGCGGGTCCGTGACGATTGCCTGAATCGAGTCAGGCTGCCTTGCTGCCATCCAATCGAAGGCGTCACAGAACTCAATCGTATAGGGCGATGTCGCATCGTTTCCCATCAGAATGGTTTCCCCTGCACTCGCCCTTCTGCAGCCTCGGCGCCTGAATCGCGATATCTACATCGCGTTGTCCTGATTCCGAATCGCACGAGCCAATCGCTTGCCGTCATCAACTTTGTGTGCATTCTATCCAAAATCTAACTCCGCGACGACCGATGCAGATGTTTTCGGTTCATGTTCTGGAGAGTTTGTGCACATCGCACTTCGAGCAAGCAGAATGCCGACCCCCCACTCTGTCTGACAGCCGCGCCATTCGCCTTGGTGCAGCGGTCTTTAGTTTTTACAGATGCCTTACGTCGATGAAACGACCGCCAATTTTTTGTCGTTTTTTCTAGCAGACTTTGCCGCCGACATACTTTCGTCGCTCACGCCGAAGCGATGACTCCACTCGCCGTGCGACAGAATTCAAGTCACCGATTTGAGGAAATGAACTCTTCAGCCTGACGCCTTCGGATTTAGCGTGCTACATTCTTCCGGTTATGAACAACTCTGAGAATCCCGCATACTCCCCATGCTCGCCGGAGAACGGGCGGCTCCGGCTTCCGCCAAAAACAGTTTTCGTCGGAACGAAACTGCCCTTGGTAGTGCAGCCGTCCCAAAACCACTACGGATGGTATGAACTACGATTTCCAACCCCATCCAACCCATCAGAATCACACCTCGCGCAGTCCCCTTCCCTTCCCTGAGCGCCGGATGTTAACGTCCGCTGAACTTTTCGTCCAAAGATGGTCTAAAAAATGCGCGAGGTCAGCGTCGGTGAAAACCTCGATCAGTACAAGTTGATCGAGGTCATCGCGCGCAGCGGGATGGCGTCGATCTTCAAGGCGATCGATCAAATCGACGGCAAGACCGTCGCGATCAAAGTTCCCTACATGCAGTTCGAGAGCGACGTGGTTTTCTACGGCCGCTTTCAGCGCGAGGAAGAAGTCGGCCGCCGCCTCGACCACCCCGGCATCGTCAAGGTCCTCACGCCGAGAAAAAAAAGCCGCATGTACATCGCGATGGAGTTCATCGAGGGCGACTCGCTGCGTTCGATGATGCGCGAACCCGGGCTGCCGCTGGAAAAAGCGCTCGCACTCGCGCGTCAGTTGGCGGAGACGCTCGTGTACATGCACGGCGAAGGCGTGGTGCATCGCGATTTGAAGCCGGAAAACATCCTGGTGACGGCCGACGGCCAGACCAAGATCATGGACTTCGGAATCGCACTCGACGAATCCGCACGCCGACTGACCTGGTCCGGCTTGTCATCGACCATCGGCACCCCCGACTACATGGCGCCCGAACAGGTCAGCGGCCGGCGCGGCGACGTCCGCACCGACATCTATTCGCTCGGCACGATCCTCTACGAGATGCTGACCCTCCATCTGCCGTACTCGGGTCCCAACGTTTACAACGTGATGCGCGCGAAGACCGCGGAAGATCCGCAGCCGCCGACCGCCTTCAAGCCGGATCTCGATCCGCATCTCGAGGAGATCGTGCTGCATGCGATCGAGCGCAATCCGCGCGACCGCTATGCGAGCGCAGGCCAGATACTCGAGGACCTGCGCGACCCCTCGAAAGTGGTGCCGCAGAATCGCGCAGAGCGACTCCATCCGCGCAGCCTCGCGATGCAGAATATGCGGCGCAGACTTGGGTACGTGATGTTTTTCACGTCGCTCATCGGCGCCTTTCTGTTTTTGATTTGGCTCGCAAACCGTTACCCGGCGGCGAAGGGTCCTCCGCGCCGGTCTTATCGAGGGCAGACCAGATGATGCCGAGACGCTCGCAACTCGGATTGGCCGCCGCGATTTTCGCTGCGCTGGCGCTGTTCTCGTTTCCGATGATCGCGCGCGCGCAGACCGCCGCTTCATCGCCGCCGCTGGACAGTTCGCTGAACCTCGCCTGGCTCCTCATCGCCGGCTTCCTCGTGATGTTCATGCAGCTCGGATTCGCGATGGTCGAGACCGGCTTCACGCGCTCCAAGAACGCCGTCAACACGATGGCGATGAACCTGATCATCTATCCGATCGGCATCCTCGGTTTCTGGCTCACCGGCTATGGTTTCATGATGGGCGGCGTCGCGCATTGGCCTTCACTCGGGACCAGTGCGATCGGTCATCACGAAATTTCGATCACCATCGGCGCTCATTCATACGGCATCCTCGGCTTCAGCAAATTCGCATTGCTCAACGTCAGCCGCGATCCCGCGAGCCTCGCCATGTTTCTGTTCTCGCTGGTCTTCATGGACACCGCCGCGACGATTCCGACCGGCGCGATGGCCGAGCGCTGGCGCTTCAAAGCGTTCTTCATCTACGGAATTTTCATGTCGATGTTTCTCTACCCGTTGTACGGCAACTGGGTCTGGGGCGGCGGATGGCTCTCGCAGCTCGGCGTAAACTGGGGCCTCGGTCACGGCCATCTCGATTTCGCGGGATCGTCAGTCGTGCACATGACCGGCGGAGTGACCGCACTCGCCGGCGCTTACATGGTCGGTCCGCGCATCGGAAAATTCCGGCGCGACGGCGCGATCGGCGCTCTGCCCGGACACAACCTGCCGATGGCCGTGAGCGGAACCTTGATTCTCGCGTTCGGATGGTTCGGCTTCAACTGCGGCTCGACGCTCGCGGCAACCGATCCGCGCATCGCGATCATCGCAGTGAACACGATGCTCGCGTCTGCCGCTGGCGCGCTCTCGTCGCTGCTCTACCTGTGGCATCGGTACAACAAGCCCGATATCGCGATGGCCTGCAACGGCCTGCTCGGCGGACTCGTCGCGATCACCGCGCCGTGCGCCTTCGTAACGCCCGCGGCGGCCGTGTTGATCGGCACCATCGCGGGACTCCTGGTCGTGTGGGCTGTACTGGAACTCGAGCGCCGCTATCGAATCGACGATCCGGTCGGCGCGATTGCCGTCCACGGCGTGTGCGGAATATGGGGCGCGCTCGCACTCGGCCTCCTCGCCGACGGCACCTACGGCGACGGCTGGAACGGCGTCGCGGGACCGGTGACCGGCTTGCTCTACGGCGACGTCGGCCAATTTTTCGCGCAGTTGATCGGCGTAACGGTAAACCTCGTCGTCGTATTCGGCCTCGCGCTGCTGTTCTTCAAAATAGTTGAGCGCACGATCGGCAACCGCGTGTTGGTGGAAGTGGAATGGTCAGGACTGGACGCGCTCGAAATGGGCAGCGACGCCTACCCGCATTCGTAGCGCGGTCTCAAGATGCCGGCTTGAACAGGACACGTAAGCGCGCGCATAAGTCGGCGCGTCCCAGCAGGTTGGTGCTGTCGACGAACTGGTCGACGGCGCCAATTCCGTTTGCGGCTGCGTACATGCTTTTCAATTCATCGTCGGCGATCACGTCGCTCACCGCCTTCGCAAATCGACCTGCTCCGAGCACGCGGTAGGGACGCTCGTAAAATTGCATCGTGGAGGCGTCAAGCGTTTTGGTGACACCGAGCGCGTTGTGCATCCGCGCAACTGCCTCGTACGCGGCGCTCAGATGCGTCTCGCGATCCTGCCACGAACTTGACGACATCACTGCGCGCAAGATCGGGTTGAGCTGCGGTCCGCACGCAAGATGTGAAAACGCAGTGCCCAGCCATTTGCTATACGGCGCGTAGCGGCGCTCCATCAGGAGGCACAAGCGCATCAGGTCGCGGACCAGCCGTGCAGTGACGAGCCTCGAGCCGAGGTCATCGCCCTCTTCGCCACAGCGCCCGACGAAGTGCTCGTCCTGCGCGATTCGGTACCAACTCGCCGCCATCATGAACAGGCAGACGTCGCGCGGATACCATGCCAGCTTCTCGCGGAGCGGAACGAGCGCGCCGAGTCCGTCGTGGAAGACTTCGCCACTGGTGATTTCCAAAAGTTTCTGCTGCGACATCAATAGCCAGTCAACAGAATCGAGCGCTTGTCCCGATTCGATGTTGAGCATCATGCGAACAAACCCAGAAACCGTATGTATATACACATGATGATCAATGCGACCCGCTTCGCCGGGCACCATCGACCGCACGCCGTTCGCGTCGGCCTTGGAGAAACTCGTCGAATAGCCACGGAACGTCGTCGGCAGATGCCGCGTCAACGTGTCGGTGATCTGAGAGCCGAGCGCGGCGCGATCCTCGTCGTCAAGGAAGAGCATCAGCCGCGGACCCCATTCATGATCGGTCGAACGTTCCGAGTCGTAGCCGAGAACGTCCGAGCCGTAGCCTATCAGCGCCGCCGAATATTTCAGCCGCGCAAAGTTTGCCGCGACGATCGGCGCGACTGCCTCGCGATAGAACGCGCGGTTGAGCTCAAGACCTGGAACAAAATCCGCCATATTTGCGACTATATGATCTCTAAATCTTAAATTGCAGCCGTCTGGCGTTCTATCCAAAAATCCTTACCTTCATTACTGCCTATTGCGACGGCAGATAGAAAGATCGGTGACTATCCTGCCCGCACCTGCATTTCTTCGGTGCACGCAACCTTGACCTGAACAAACCTATGTTTTATTATCTCACTACCTTATAAACACTTGACACAATTTTGTTTTCCTTCTAAGTTCATCGACTCGCGACGAGGATTACCTTATGAAATTCGGCGGTGATTCCCCCGAACTCGATGCTATTGACTTGCAGATTATCGCCCTCCTGCAAGAGCACGGCAGGATTCCGCTCGTCAAGCTCGGCGAGCAAGTCGGCCTCTCCGCGCCTTCGGTCAACGAGCGCGTCAAAAAACTCGAAGACGGCGGCGTCATCATCGGCTATCACGCGACCGTCGATGCGAC